>JAQVJI010000137.1 GCA_028695255.1 Chromatiales bacterium
TTTTTTCTGATGAGCAAGGAGGACGTGCATCGCCAGGCCTACGAGGCGAATCTGGAACGTCTCGGCGAGGCAATGACCGGATTGCTGAACGCGCCCTATCTGCGGTCCGATCCGCAATTGCGTTCGCTGGCGGAGCAGGTGGCCGAGGAGGTGAATCACTTCGCCGCCCTGCGCGACGAGCTGCTGACCGTCGCCACCGACCTCACGCGCAACATGCCGGCGATGCAGATCACCAATGACCGTCTCAATCCGGCGGCGCGCGAAATGTTGCAGTACATGTCGCAGATGACGACATCCGAGTTGCAGCAGGAGGTCAGCGCGCGCCGGCGCGAGTTGCTCGACACGATGCACGAGCTGCGCTACTCGATGGCCAACATCATGATCGGTCTGCGTGGGTTCGTCGCCTTCCGCGATACGGCGAGCCGCGAAAACACCGAGTTGTACCTGCAACGCAACCGCGAATTGCTGGAGTCGCTGGAGCAGCGTCGCAGTCTGCTGAGTTTCGAACAGGAAGAAGCGCTGGATGGTCTGGTGACCTTGCAGGATGATCTGGAGGCGGGATTGAACGAACTGTTCGAGGTGCATGGCAGCGAGCATTCGCATCGCGACGCCTACCTGATCCGCACCGAGGTCGGTCCGCTGATGCTGGAGAGCCGCGAACGGTTGCAACGGCTGGTCGGCACCTTGCGCAGCGAGATCACCGACACCAGCGACGCGCTGGTATGGCAGGTCAACGCCACCACCACGCTGCTGGTGACCCTGTTGCTGGTCGGACTTGCCCTGGGCGCCGTCGGTGCGGTCATCACCTCGGCCATGATCGTCCGGCCGCTCAATCATGCGATACGCGCGATGCAGGACATCGCCGAGGGCGAGGGTGATCTCACTCGCACGCTGAAGGAAGAGGGTGGTGCGGAGCTGTCCGCGCTGGCGCGTGCATTCAACCGTTTCGTCGCCAAGATTCGCGACACGGTGACGCAGGTGGCCGCCTCGGTATCTTCGCTCGCGAGCGCTGCCGAACAGATGTCGGTGGTCACGGCCGAGACGCAGACGGGCGTCGACCGCCAGCGCAACGAGACCGATCGCGTGGCGACCGCGATGAACGAGATGTTCAGCACCTCGCAGGAAGTGGCGGGCAATGCCGGTGCCGCGGCCGAGGCGACCCACAGTGTCGACGAATCCTCGGCTCAGGGACGGCAGGTGGTGGATCAGGCGATCGCCTCGATCAACCAACTGGCAGGCGAGGTCGAACGTGCTGCGGAAGTGATTCACGCGCTGGAACGCGACAGTGAACAGATCGGCAGCGTGCTGGACGTGATTCGCAACATCGCCGAGCAGACCAACCTGCTGGCGCTCAATGCGGCAATCGAGGCGGCACGCGCCGGCGAGCAGGGGCGCGGCTTCGCGGTGGTGGCCGACGAGGTGCGCACGCTGGCCACCCGCACGCAGGAATCCACGCAGGAAATCCAATCCATGATCGAGCGCCTGCAGGGTGCCGCGCAGGAGGCGGTGCGGGTCATGGACGGCGGCCGCAGCAAGGCGCAGAACACGGTCGAACAGGCATCGGTCGTGAGCGCGACGCTGGCCTCGATCACCGAGGCGATCGGCACCATCAATGACATGAACACGCAGATCGCCGTTGCCTCGCGCGAACAGACCCAGGTGGCCGAGGAGATGAACCGCAACATCGTCAACATCAGCGACGTGGCGGAAAAGAACGCGCATGGCGCGGGACAGCTCGCCAGCGCCGTCGACGCGCTGACGGAGGTGGCCGGACAGATCCGCGCACTGGTCGGGCAGTTCAAGGTCTGAGCGACGTGCACGCGGTCGTCGACAGTCCGCTGGGCCCGCTGCGCGTGACCTGTTCCGACGGCGCGGTCGTCGGCATCGACTATCTCCCCCGCAAGACGCGCGCGCCCAAGCCGGCATCGCCGTTGCTCGATCACGTCGCCGCGCAGCTCGCCGCCTATTTCCGCGATCCGGCGACCGGATTCGATCTACCGCTCGTGCCAAAAGGCACGGTTTTCCAGCAGCGGGTCTGGCAGGCTTTGCGTGACATTCCGGCCGGCACGACGCGCAGCTACGGCGAGCTTTCCCGCGAGCTCGGTACCTCGGCCCGCGCGGTCGGCGGTGCCTGTGCGGCCAACCCGATTCCCATCGTGATACCCTGTCACCGCGTCGTGTCGGCGCGCGGCGTGGGTGGCTACGACGGCCACACCTCGGGCCCCGTCCTGGCGCGCAAGATCTGGCTGTTGGAACATGAGGGCGTTCGATGCGCATCCACTATCTGATGCACGTACCGTTCGAGGGGCTGGGATCGATGGAGCCCTGGTTCGTCGCCCGTGGTCATTCGATATCCCGCACGCGTCTGTTCGCCGGTGAGGCCTTGCCGGATGCCGGCATGGTGGACTGGCTGGTCGTGATGGGCGGGCCGATGAGCGTCAACGACGAGGCCGCGCACCCGTGGCTGGTCGACGAAAAACGCTTCATCGAAACCTGCGTGCGTCGCGGCGCGCCGACGCTCGGCATCTGTCTGGGCGGACAGCTCATCGCGAGTGTGCTCGGTGCGCGGGTGACGCGGAATCGCGAGCCGGAGATCGGCTGGTTTCCGGTGGCATTGACGTCGCAGGGGGCGGGTCTCGACCTGCTGCGCGGCTGGCCGGGCCGGTTCGATGCCTATCATTGGCACGGCGAGACCTTCGACATACCGTCAGGTGCCGCACATGCGGCATCCAGCGACGCCTGTGCCAACCAGGCCTTCGTCTACGGCGATCGGGTCGTGGGCCTTCAGTTTCATCTCGAAACCCAGCCTTCGGGCGTCGCCGACCTGTGTGCGCACTGCGCGGACGAACTGGTGGCGGCGCCGCACGTGCAGTCTGCGGCCGAGATGCTGGGGCGGCACGAGCATTTTCGTACCATCCGCGTTCTGTCCGACCGGCTGCTGGAACGGTTGGAAAAACTCGCGGGTTGCTGATCCGGATCGAACACGCCAATACCGTCCCCTGCCGTGGCAGGATCGCGGCATAGCGTGCCCATAAGCTGTCGATAGCCTGATGCAAAGACCCCGCACCTTGTCGTCGCTGGTGAGCCTCTACCTCGGTGGCGCACTGTTGCTGCTCATGTTGCTGCTCGGGCTCGCGCTTCAGGGCAGCGTCAGGCAGTTCCTCGAAGGGGCGGTGAAGGACAAGGCCGAGGCGCTGGCGAGTCAGCTCGCGACCGTCACGCTGGACGCCGTGCTGATCCACGATTACGGCACCATCGAGCGCAACGTCGATGCGCTGGTCGGGCGTGAGGACATCCCGTTCATCCAGATCCTGCGTCATGACGGTCAGGTGCTCGGCCAGGCCGGCATGCAGGCGGCGGATCTGCCACTGGTGACGATGCCGATCATGCAGGCCGACCTCAAGTTCGGCGACGTGGTGGTGCAATACGACGACAGTCGTCTCGCGCGCATCACGCGCCAGATGACGATCTACACCTTTGCTGGCACCGGTCTGCTGACGTTGTTGTTCTTTCTGATGCTGCGCCGTTTCCTGAACCTGCGCGTGATCCGGCCGATCCATCGCCTGGTCGAACAGATGGGACCCGATTCGCAGGGGACCATCGCGCCCGATCCCGGTGCGCCGCGCGAGGTGATCGAGATGGCCGACAGCTTCAACGCGCTGCAACAGAAAATCGAACGGCACATCCGCGAGCTGGATCAGGCGCATGAGACGCACAACGAGGCGATACGCCGCCTGTGCAGCGACCAGCGCCTGGCGACCATCGGGCAGATGGCGGCGGAACTCGCGCACGAGATGAACACGCCGCTCAGCAACGTGCTGGGCTATGCGCAGACGGCCTTGTCGCGCAGCGGCGACGAAGAGGTGCAGCGGCGCCTGCTGGTCGTCGTCGAACAGGCACGGCGCCTGTCGCAGATCGTGCGCGACATGATGGCGGCGGCGCATCCGCCGGAGGCGCAGGGCGTCGCGGTCGATCCGGGTGAACTGCTCGCCAGCATCGCGCGGCTGCTGCCGCCGATCCTGCGCAAGCAGGGTGCGATGCTCGAAATCGTTTCCGCGGGCGAGGGCGAATCCTGCTGGGCCGACCCGACGATGACGGAGCAGATCCTGTTCAATCTCATTTCCAACGCCCTTCAGGCCGGAGCGCGGCACATCGTGCTCGCGCTCGACGACGACGACGACACGGTGACCGTCGACGTGCGGGACGATGGCGCCGGCGTCCCGCCTGAAGTACAGGACCGCCTGTTCGAACCCTTCGTCACCAGCAAGCGCCGCGGCGAGGGTACCGGACTCGGTCTGTCCATCAGTCAACGCCTGGCGCGCGAGATGAACGGCGATCTGCGGCTGGTCGGCAGCCGTCCGGGCTGCACCGAATTCCGTCTGACGCTGCCGCGGCGGCAACACCCGATCGAGGAACTGCATGAAGTTCAGTGTGCTGATAGCCGAGGATGATCGCGACATGGCGGCCCTGCTGGCCGAGATCGTGCGCGAGCAGGGATTCGACTGCGAGGTCGCGGCCGACGGCTTGGCCGCCGAGACCGCGCTGCGGCAGGACGAGACCCACATGCTGCTCACCGATCTGCGCCTGCCGGGGCGCAGCGGTCTGCAACTGCTGCACATCGCGCGCGCCGTCGACCCGCGCATGCCGGTGGTCATGATCACCGGTTATGCGACGCCGCAGAACACCATCCAGGCGTTTCAGGAGGGCGTGTTCGACATGATCCTGAAACCGGTCGAACCGGATCAGGTGCGGCTGGTATTGCGACGCGTCCAGGGACTGCTGGAACATCGGCAACGCATCCTCCAGCTCAGTACGCAGCTTGCGCGCGAACGTGAGACGGTGGCCCCGGTGGCGGCCAGTGCCGCGATGAAGAAGGTGCTCGGGCTGGTGTCCCAGGTGGCCGAGACCGAACTGCCGGTGCTACTGCTGGGCGAGACCGGTACCGGCAAGGGCGTGATGGCGGCGCATATCCATGCCTTGAGTCCGCGTGCGGGCGATGCGTTCCTGTCGGTCAACTGCGGCGCCATTTCGCCGACGCTGCTCGAAAGCGAACTGTTCGGTCACGAGCGCGGCGCCTTCACCGGCGCCATCTCGCGCCGGGTCGGCCTGCTCGAACTCGCGCACGGCGGCACGCTGTTCCTGGACGAGATCAACAGCGCCTCGCCCGACATGCAGGTGCGCCTGCTCCAGTTCATCCAGGAACGGCGCTTCTTCCGCGTCGGCGGTACGCGGCCGATCGACGTCGACGTGCGCCTGATCTTCGCCGCCAACAAGGATCTGCGGCAGTTGGTCGACAGCGGCGAATTCCGTGAGGATCTGTTTTACCGCCTCAACGTGTTCCCGATCGGCATACCGCCGCTGCGCGAACGCAAGGAAGACATCCCGGTGCTGGCCGAGTACATGCTGCTGCGTCACGGTCGGGCGCTCGGCAAGGACCTGCGCGAGATCGACGCCGCTGCCCTGCAGGCGCTCGCCGACTACCGCTGGCCCGGCAACGTGCGCGAGTTGGAGAACGTCATTCAGCGTTCCCTCGTGCTGGCCTGCGGCGACAGCGTGAGCACGGCCGATCTGCCCGCGGAGATCGTCGCCAGCGGCGCGCGTCTGCCGTCGATCGGCTTCCCGTGGGGTGACCGCACGGCGTTGGCCGACGTCGAGCGTTGCTGGATTCGTCACGTGCTGGATCGGCATCAGGGCAACCGCACGCGCGCCGCGCAGGCGCTCGGGATCGATCCGTCCACGCTCTGGCGCAAGCTCAAGGATGCCGACGACGCATCGGACGATGTCTGACCATTGCACTTTGAAAGACTCTTGCAAACTGCAAGACATCTGGTGCCGTGCGTGGCGCAATACATGCGCCTGCATCATTGCCGAAGGACCGGGATATCCCTCAGGGAATGCTTGAGCGTCGAAGAATGTGGGACTACCATCAACTGCGCCCTTATGCGTGGTACATGTTTTGCACTTTCCATGCATCGACCGCTGGGCCGGCTGATCGACGGTTCGCAGGGTCGAGATGCAATAAAAAATAAACCGAAAGAGTGAGGAGGTTTACATGATCAAAAAAGCCTTGCTGGCGCTGCCCGTGGCCCTGGCCATCGGGATCTCGGCCCATGCCGACACGACGAAAAATCCCGAGGACGTACTGCAGGGGCTTCTGGACACGAACAAGTCGTCCAAGTACCTGTGGCAGAGCGAACAGAATCTCATGATGATGGCGGACAACCCCGCCCTGTGGACCATCGACGACGGCAAGGAACTGTTCCACACGCCGCGCGGCCCGAAGAACGTCTCCCTCGAAACCTGCGACTTCGGCAAGGGTCCCGGCGTCCTGAAGGGCGCCTACGTCGAAATGCCGCGCTACTTCGCGGATACCGGCAAGGTCATGGATCTGGAGACGCGTCTGGTCCATTGCATGATGACCATCCAGGGGTTCCCCAAGGACGACCCGGCGGTCAAGCAGCGTCATGGCGCCACTTCCGACCACATGAAGCTCCAGACCTACATCGCGTCCGAGTCCAACGGCATGCCCTGGAATCCCTCGCTCAAGCACCCGCTGGAAAAGGCCATGCGCGACGCGGGCGAGCAGATGTTCTATCGCCGTGCCGGCAAGCTCGACTTCAGTTGTGCCACCTGCCATTCCCGCGACGGCAAGCAGATCCGCGCCTCCGTGCTGCCGAACCTCAATCAGCAGGGCGAATGGAGCAAGGCAATCTCCTGGCCGGCCTTCCGCGTCGGTCATCAGGACGTGCGCAGCACCCAGCATCGCGTGCGCGGCTGCTACTGGCAGATGCGCCAGGGTCAGATCGTCGCCGGTTCCGATGCCTCGATCGCGATCATTTCCTTCTGGACCGATGCAGCGCGTGGCCAGCCGGCCATCCTGCCTGACATGAAGCGCTGATCCCGGACGCCAACAGGAGATTCCATACCATGTTGAACAAGAAGACCCCTCTTGCGGCTGGGCTCGCCGCATTCATCACCATCGTCATGGCCGTCGGCTGTGCCGCCACGGGCGACCAGGCCGCCAAATCCGACAAGCCGGAGAAGGTCGACTACACCAAGATGAGTTCCAAGGATCTGGCGGAGCATCTGACCATGAACGGTGGTTTCCGCTTCGACCTGCCGGTGCAGGAAGGCGGTACGGCCGAGCAGCGTCAGATTCAGGACGAACTGCAGAAGATGTGCACCGCCACGCGCAACAAGCCGACCCCGGAGCAGAAGGCCAAGATCATGGCCGATGCGCGTGCCTCCATCAAATATCCGGAGGAAGGCATCCGCCTGGGCGACTGGCGTCGCGGTCGCGAACTGGCCTGGTCCGGTTTCGGTTTCCGTATCGGCCACAACAACGACGACCACAGCAAGCGCGAGGTGGGCGGCAACTGCTACAACTGCCACGCGCTGGCCACCGACCGGACGGGCGGCAACATCGGTCCCAGCCTGACGGGTTACGGCAAGAGCCGCGGCAACAGCGAAGCCGTGCGTCGTTTCGTGTTTGAGATGATCTACAACCCGCACACCTACTTCCC
>JAQVJI010000138.1 GCA_028695255.1 Chromatiales bacterium
CCGAAATGGAAGCGGAAAGGTGTGCAGCGGCCGTTGTCGATCATGTAGTCGACGCCGTCGATGCCGAGCACGTTGGCGATCTCGTGCGGATCGGAGACCGTTGCGGTGGTGCCATGGGTCACCGCGACACGCGCGAATTCGCTGGGCACCAGCATCGAGCTCTCGACGTGCACGTGGGCGTCGACGAGCCCCGGTACCAGAAAACTGTCATAGTGCCGCGACTCGCGTTCGACGTGCGCGATGCGTCCGTCGTCGATCGTGATCGTTGCGGGATAGACCTCGCCCGCCACCACGTCGACCAGGTTGCCGGAGACGGTACTGGGCGCCTCGTCCACGGCGGCAGATCTCAATGCCTGAAATGACGCATGCCGGTGAACACCATCGCCATGCCGTGCTCGTCGGCGGCGTCGATGACCTCCTGGTCGCGCATCGAGCCGCCGGGCTGGATCACGGCCACGATGCCGGCCGCGTGCGCGGCGTCGATGCCGTCGCGGAACGGGAAGAAGGCGTCCGAGGCCATCACCGAACCGGCGACTTCGAGACCCTCGTCGGCGGCCTTGATGCCGGCGATCTTCGCCGAGTACACGCGGCTCATCTGGCCCGCGCCGACGCCGATGGTCTGGCGTTCGCGCACGTAGACGATGGCGTTGGACTTCACGAACTTCGCCACCTTCCAGGCGAACAGCAGGTCGACGAGCTGGGCGTCGGTCGGTGCGCGGCGCGTCACCACCTTGAGGTCGGACAGGCCGATCATGCCGGTGTCGCGGTCCTGTACCAGCAGGCCGCCGTTGACGCGCTTGTAGTCCAGCCCGCCGCTGGCCGCGCCCCACTCACCGCATTCGAGCACGCGCACGTTGGGCTTGGTGGCGACCGCCTGCACGGCCTCCGGGGTCACCACGGGTGCGATGATGACCTCGACGAACTGGCGGCCGACGATCGATGCCGCGGTCGCACCGTCGAGCGGACGGTTGAAGGCGATGATGCCGCCGAAGGCCGAGGTCGGATCGGTCTGGAACGCACGCTCGTACGCGGCGAGGCAGTTCTCCGCCACCGCGACGCCGCAGGGATTGGCGTGCTTGACGATGACGCAGGCCGGTTCGTCGAACTGCTTGACGCATTCGAGTGCGGCGTCGGTGTCGGCGATGTTGTTGTACGACAGTTCCTTGCCCTGCAACTGGCGTGCGGTGGACACGCTCGCCTCGGCCGGCGCGGGCTCGCGATAGAAGGCGGCGCGCTGATGCGGATTCTCGCCGTAGCGCAGGTCCTGCACGCGCGCGAGCTGCAAGCTGAAGGCGGGCGGGAAGGGCGACTCCGCATCCACCGTGCCGAGGTAGTTGGCGATCGCGCCATCGTAGCGCGCGGTCTGCGCGAAGGCCTTGACCGCGAGTTCGAAGCGCAATGCCTGCGGCACACCGGCCGGCAGCGCCGCGAGCACGCGCGCGTAGTCGGCCGGATCGACCACCACCGTCACATGCGCATGATTCTTGGCCGCCGCGCGCACCATCGCCGGACCGCCAACGTCGATGTTCTCGATTGCATCCTCCAGCGTGCAGCCGGCCTTGGCCACCGTCGCCTCGAACGGATACAGGTTGACCGCCACCAGATCGATCGGCGCGATGCCCTGTTCGCTCATCACCGCGTCGTCCATGCCGCGCCGGCCGAGGATGCCGCCGTGGATCTTCGGATGCAGCGTCTTCACGCGCCCGTCCATGATCTCGGGAAAGCCGGTGTGCGAGGACACCTCGGTGACCGCGATGCCTTCGCTCGCCAGCAGCTTCGCCGTGCCGCCGGTGGACAGTATCTCCACGCCATGGCCTGCAAGGGCGCGCGCGAAATCGACCACGCCGGTCTTGTCGGAAACGGAAATCAGGGCACGGCGAATGGTGGTGGCGGTCATGGTGTCAGCGGGCTCCAGCGGGGGTGGTGTCGGTTGGGAAAATGATGTTGGCCACAGAGGTCACAGAGAAAAAACGATTGCTCTCGCTGAGGTCGCCGGGACGCAGGGAAAAGACAAAAACGGTGAGCTGTACGCGTTTTTTCCCCGCGTCCCAGCGTCCTCGGCGAGAGGTCGTGTTTTTGTTTTGTTCTCCGTGCCCTCTGTGGCAACAAAGGCTTGTCGTTAGTAGTCCAGATCGTACTGTCGCAGTTTCTTGCGCAGGGTCGAGCGGTTGATGCCGAGCACGCGCGCGGCACGGGTCTGGTTGCCGTCGCAGTGCTGCATCACGCAGTCGAACAGCGGGCGTTCGACTTCCTCGATCACCAGTCGGTGCAGGTCGTCCGGATCGTGGCCGTTCAGTTGTTCGAGATAGTGTCCGAGCGACTGCCGGACGGCGCGCGCCAGCGGTTCGCGATGGTCGCCGCCGGTCTTCTTGTCTCCACCCGCGATCATGCCGCAAGCCTCCCCCCAACCCGCGGCTGGTGCCTGAGTTGTTCGAGTCCAGCGGTCTGCGCCCCTGCATCCGCCAACTGCATCAATTGTCTGCGCGACGCCTCGTCCACGTTCGCGCGTTCGAGATACCAGCCGATGTGCTTGCGCGCGATGCGCACGCCGGTCGCCTCGCCATAGAAGTCGTGCATCGCCCGTACGTGTTCCAGCGCGAATTCGATGATCTCCTGCGCCCCGGGTTGCGCGGCCTCGCGTCCGTCGTCCAGGAACTGCGCGACGTCGCGGAAGATCCACGGCCGTCCGAGTGCGGCGCGGCCGATCATGAGTCCGTCGGCGCAGGTGGCGCGCAGCACCTCGCGTGCCTTGTGTCCGCTGTCGATGTCGCCGTTGGCGACTACGGGTATGCTCACCGCGGCCTTGATCTCGCCGATTGCCGCGTAGTCGACCTCGCCCGTGAAGCGGCAGGCGCGCGTGCGGCCGTGCACGGCGAGCATGGCGATGCCGCAGTCTTGCGCGATGCGCGCGACGTTGCGGCCGTTGATGTGTTCGCGATCGATGCCGAGCCGGATCTTGAGCGTCACCGGTACGGCTCCCGCTGCCGCGACGACCGCTTCGAGGATGCGTGCCACGCGTCGTTCGTCGGCGAGCAGCGCGGAACCTGCGGCCTGATTGCAGACCTTCTTTGCCGGGCAGCCCATGTTGATGTCGATGATGTCCGCGCCGCCGTCGATGTGGCGGCGCGCGGCCTCGGCCATTTGAAGCGGTTCGTTGCCGAGGATCTGCACGCTCACCGGACCCGTTTCGCCCGTGTGGTCGAGACGATGGCGCGATTTGCGGCTGTGCCACAGGCGCGTATCGCTGGTCACCATCTCGGACACCGCGAGGCCCGCGCCGAAGCGCCGGCAGAGCTGTCGAAAGGGGCGGTCGGTGATGCCTGCCATCGGGGCGAGCAACAACCGCGAGGCGAGCGTGTAGGGACCAATGTGCATGATGACCGGTGGAACGCGTGGATGGGCCGACGGTCGGGGGATGATAGCCGCAGGTATCGACGGGTGAAAGGGCTTGACGAATGCGCAGACGACGCGACGTCTTTGGCCGGTTACGCCGAAGAACCACGCTTTTTTCGTGCGGTCAGGTGGTTGCATCGAGGATGCGAGACATCACCTGCGCATACCCCTGCTTTGTACTGGAGCAAATCCGGATCGCTTGCAGCAGATCGTTTACAGCAAATCGCCTACAACAAATCGCCTACAACAGATCGAACTCGTAGGCGAGGGCGTCTGCGCCCGGATCGAGCAGTTCGAGTTCGACGTCGATCGGGGTGTCCGCCGGCATCGGTTCCCGCGCGGCAGCAGGATCGGGCAGATATTCCGTGGCGCGGAAGCGGCGCAGGCCGACGACGCGTCCCTGGACGTCGGTGAAGCGCAGTTCCAGCAGTGGCCAGGTCTGCGGCAGCGGCGCGCGGTTGACGATCGTGGCCTGGATCAGCAGCGCGCCCGGCGTGACGGGGTGCGCCAGTACGTGATGGTCGAGCAGTGCCAGTGCCTGCAAATCGCGGTAGGGCGCGAGTTCGCAGCCGGCCAGTTCGCACAGGGTCGTGAGCGCGGGGCGAAGCTGCGGCCAGGCGGCGAGGCGCTCGCGTTGATGGATGACCAACTGCAATGCGAGCAACGCGATGAGCGCCGCCGCCAGCAAGGTCCAGACGAGTGTGGCGGCCGTCGACGGGCGATGCGTCGTCGTTGCAGGCCTGGGTGCCGCCTCCGTCGTCGGCGCTTCCGGTGCGGGCCGCCGGTCGACGGGCTGACTGGAGGGTTCCTCGGCGCTTTCGAGGACGATCGTCTCGTCCTCTGGCACGGGCAGCGGCTCGGGTGGTGGCTCGGGCTCCAGCGCCGACGGCAGGTCCTGCGGTTGCCAGTCGGCCGGCAGGGCGGGGAGTTCCGGCGACAGCAGCAGCAACATGCAGTCCGGGCAGCGCAACACCTGACCGGCATCGTTCGGATCGATCTCCAGGCGGGCGTCGCAGCGCGGGCAGAGGGTCTTCATGCCGGTAGAGTCTATATGCGGTACGTCACAGCGGCAGGCGTGTGCCTTGCAGGCGTACCCAACCGTCCTGGAGCGTCGGTTCCGTCATGCGGAACCATGGCAGGTAGGCGGCCTGAACCGCCGCGGCCTGTTCGGCCAGGATGCCGGAGAGCACGATCGCGCCGCTGCCGCGCACCAGGGCGGCGAGTCGCGGTGCGAGTTCGACCAGCGGGCCCGACAGGATGTTGGCGAGCAGCAGGTCGGTGTCGGCATCCGTCAGCGCGTCCGGATGCAGGGTCTCGATGTACCGTTCGGGAATGGCATTGCGCGCTGCATTGTCGAGGGTGGCGGTCAGCGCCTGCGGGTCGATGTCGACCGCACGCACGTGGCGTGCGCCGAGCTTGAGCGCGGCGATGCCGAGGATGCCGGAGCCGCAGCCGTAGTCGATCACGTCGAGCCCCTTGGGCGGATGCGCGTCCAGCCATTGCAGGCACAGCGCGGTGGTGGGGTGGGTGCCGGTGCCGAAGGCGAGTCCTGGGTCGAGCAGGATGTTGACCGCCTGCGGATCGGGCGGGGCGTGATTGCTGGGACAGATCCACAGCCGTTCGCCGAAGCGCATGGGCTGGAAGTCGTCCATCCATGCACGCACCCAGTCGCGTTCGGCCACCGGTTCCACCAGCATGCGCAGCGCGTCGGGTTCGATGCCGAGGTTGTCTGCGAGCAACTGTCGCAGGTCGTCGACCACCACGTCGTCCTCGAACAGGCCGCTGACCAGCACCTCCGGCCACAGCGGCGTCTCGCCCGGCAGCGGTTCCAGCAGCGGGTGGTCGCCGGCGTCGCGCAGCGTCACCGATGCCGCGCCACCGGCGAGCAGCAGATCTTCGGTGGCTTCGACCTGCACGGGTGGGACGGAGACGGTGAGCTGGTACATGTCCGGCCGCGATCAGGCCTCGGCCTTGAGCTTCTTTTCCAGGTAGTGGATGTCGGTGCCGCCGGCGCGGAAGGCGGCGTCGTTCAGCAGATCCTTGTGCAGCGCGATGTTGGTGTTGATGCCCTCGATCACGATCTCGGTCAATGCACCGTGCATGCGGGCGATGGCGACGTCGCGCGTGTCGCCGTGGGCGATCAGCTTGCCGATCATCGAATCGTAGTAGGGCGGCACGACATAGCCGCTGTAGATGTGCGTGTCGACGCGGATGCCGGGGCCGCCCGGCGCGTGGTACTGCTTGATGGTGCCGGGCGAGGGCATGAAGCTGCGCGGGTCCTCGGCATTCAGGCGGCATTCGATCGCATGTCCGTTCAGCACGATGTCGTCCTGCCGGAACGACAATTCCTGTCCGGCCGCGACGCGGATCTGCTCGCGCACGAGGTCGATGCCGGTGATGAGTTCGGTGACCGGATGTTCGACCTGGATGCGGGTGTTCATCTCGATGAAGTAGAACTCGCCGTCCTCGTACAGGAACTCGAAGGTGCCGGCGCCGCGATAGCCGATTTCCAGGCAGGCACGCGCCAGACGCTCGCTCATGCGGTGGCGCTGTTCGTCGCTGATGCCGGGGGCCGGCGCTTCCTCGATCACCTTCTGATGCCGGCGCTGCATCGAGCAGTCGCGCTCGCCGAGACAGACGGCGTGGCCGTGTTCGTCGGCGATCACCTGGAACTCGACGTGGCGCGGGTGTTCGAGAAACTTCTCCATGTAGACGTTGCCGTTGCCGAAGGCCGACAGCGCCTCGCCGCGCGTGAGCGAGATGGCGTTCAGCAGCGCGGCCTCGGCATGCACCACGCGCATGCCGCGTCCGCCGCCGCCACCGGCGGCCTTGATGATGACCGGGTAACCGATGCCGCGTGCGAGCCGCAGGTTCTCCTCCGGGTCGTCGCCGAGCGCGCCCTCGGAACCGGGCACGCAGGGCACGCCGGCCTTGATCATGGCGTTCTTGGCCGACACCTTGTCGCCCATCAGGCGAATGGTCTCGGCGCG
Organism: Chromatiales bacterium; assembly: GCA_028695255.1. GTDB lineage: Bacteria > Pseudomonadota > Gammaproteobacteria > Ectothiorhodospirales > Ectothiorhodospiraceae > JAQVJI01. The sequence continues at coordinate 6,384 of JAQVJI010000138.1, forward strand.
CGGGCCGATGAACACGAAGCCCGAGGATTCGACGCGTTCGGCGAAATCGGCGTTCTCCGACAGGAAGCCGTAGCCGGGGTGGATGGCGACGGCGTCGGTGACCTCGGCAGCGCTGATCAGGGCCGGGATGTTGAGGTAGCTGTCGGTCGACGACGGCGGACCGATGCACACCGATTCATCGGCCAGGCGCACGTGCTTGAGATCGCGGTCGGCGGTGGAATGGACGGCGACGGTGGCGATGCCGAGTTCGCGGCAGGCGCGCAGGACGCGCAGCGCGATCTCGCCGCGGTTGGCGATCAGGACTTTGTCGAACATGAGGGCATTCCGGGTTGTGGTGGGCGCAACGGAGGGGCTCCGGTCGCGCCTGTCACTCGATCACGAACAGGGGTTGGCCGTATTCGACCGGCTGGCCGTTTTCCACCAGCACGGCCTTGACCACGCCGGCCTTGTCGGCCTCGATCTGGTTGAGCATCTTCATCGCCTCGATGATACACAGCGTGTCGCCTTCCTTGATCGTCTGACCGACGTCGACGAACGGCTTGGCGCCGGGCGAGGATGCGCGGTAGAACGTGCCCACCATCGGGGCGGCGACGCGATGGCCGGACGGCAGTTCGTCGGCCGCTGGTACGGCAGCAACCGGTGCCGCCGCCGCGGGCGCGGCCGCCGGTGCGGCATGCATGAAGGTCTGCGGCATCATCGTCATGACGCCGCTGGTCGAGGCGTTGCGGCTGATGCGCACCGACTCCTCGCCCTCCTTGATCTCGATTTCGTTGACGCCGGACTCTTCGAGCAGTTCGATGAGTTTCTTGATCTTGCGAATGTCCATGAAGACTCCCAATGATGGTTCGGTTCGGGTTTGCCGTTGAGGTCGCGATAGCGCGACTCAGCTTGCCGTCCGGATGTTTTCTATGTGATGTATCGCTGCCGCCAGCGCCAGTTCGTAGCCCTTGGCGCCAAGGCCGGTGATCACGCCGCGCGCGACATCGGAGAAATACGACCGCTGCCGGAACGGCTCGCGCGCATGCACGTTGGAGAGATGGATCTCGATGAACGGGATGGCGACGCCCAGCAGCGCATCGCGCAACGCGATGCTGGTGTGGGTGAAGGCAG
>JAQVJI010000139.1 GCA_028695255.1 Chromatiales bacterium
CGCAGCCGCTCCAGCAGCGGCATGTTCTCGTCCTTCGAGAGTTCGAGGACGCGGCGGTTGAATTCGAGCAGCGACAGCTCGCGGTTGATGTAGAGGTCGGGGGTGGAGAGGTCGATCTCGGTCACGGGTGCGGCGGTGGGTGCGTTCATGGCGGTCTGCGGCAAATGATCCGGATCATAGGATCGTTGTGTGACGTTTTGGTTTCATGTCCTCACTGCTTGGGGCACACCGAGTTACTTGGCGTTGCCCTTGCCGAGCAGGAACTCCATCAGCGCCTTCTGCGCATGCAGACGGTTCTCCGCTTCCTCCCACACCACGCTCTGCGGGCCTTCCAGCACGGCGGTGGCGACCTCTTCCTCGCGGTGTGCGGGCAGGCAGTGCATGAACAGCGCGTCGGGTGCGGCGCGGGCCATCAGTTCCTCGGTCACGCAATGATCGGCGAAGGCCTTGCGGCGCGCCGTCTGCTCCTCTTCCTGGCCCATGCTGGCCCAGACGTCGGTGACAACGAGATCGGCGCCCTCGGCCGCGCGCAACGGATCGCGCACGATGGTGGCGCAGTCGATGGCGGCGGCGAGCATGTCCGGGTCCGGGTCGTAGCCTTCGGGACAGGCGATGCGCAGATGGAAGCCGAGCCGTTGCGCGGCCGTGATGTAGGAGTTGCACATGTTGTTGCCGTCGCCGATCCAGGCCACGACGCGGCCGGCGATGTCACCGCGGTGCTCGAACCAGGTCTGCATGTCGGCCAGCAATTGGCAGGGGTGTTCGAGATCGGTCAGGCCGTTGATCACCGGCACGGCAGAATGCTCGGCGAAACGCACTACCTTGTCGTGTTCGAAGGTACGGATCATGACCAGATCGACCATGCGCGACAGTACGCGCGCCGTGTCCTCGATCGGTTCGCCGCGGCCGAGCTGGGTGTCGCGCGGCGACAGGAACAGCGCGTGTCCGCCGAGCTGCGCCATGCCGACCTCGAACGACACGCGCGTGCGGGTCGAGGACTTCTCGAAGATCATCGCCAGCGTGCGACCGGCGAACGCGGCATGCGGAATGCCTTCGCGTTGCAGGGTCTTCAACTCGCCCGCACGCGCGATCAGCGCGCGCAGTTCGTCGGAACTGAAGTCGAGCAGGGACAGGAAATGACGAACGCCCATGAGTGTGCCTCGCTATGCCGGAGCGGGTTCAGGCCGCGGCAGCGGCGAAGTCGGTCACCAGCGCGGCGACCGTGTCCAGGATGATGTCGGCCTCCGCCTGCGTGATGACGAGCGGCGGCAGCAGACGGATCACGCGTTCGGCCGTGACGTTGATCAGCAGGCCGCGCTCGATCGCCTTGCGCACCAGTTCGCCGCAGGGCCGGTCGAGTTCGATGCCGAGCATCAGGCCGTGACCGCGGATCGCAAGTACGGACGGATGATCGCCGAGCCGGGCCCGGAAGCCGTCGAGCAGATGGCTGCCGAGTTCGACCGCCTTTGCGCACAGGTCTTCCCGTTCGACGACATCCAGCACGGTATCGGCGGCGCGGCAGGCGAGCGGATTGCCGCCGAAGGTCGAACCGTGGCTGCCGAGGCCGAAGGTCTCCGCGGCGACGCCGCGCGCGAGACAGGCGCCGATCGGCACGCCGCCGCCAAGGCCCTTGGCGAGCGTCATCACGTCGGGCTGGATGCCCTCGTGCTGGAAGGCGAACCATTTGCCGGTACGGGCGATGCCGGTCTGGATCTCGTCCAGCATCATCAGCAGGCCGTTGCGGTCGCAGATGTCGCGTACGCCCTTCAGGTAGCCGGGGGGCGGGATGATGATGCCGCCCTCACCCTGCACCGGTTCGACCAGCACCGCGACCGTGCTCGGTACGTGCTGCGCGGTGTGCTCGAGCGCGGCGAGATCGCCGTAGGGCACGCGCACGAAACCCGGTACCAGCGGCTCGAAACCCATCTGGATCTTCTTGTTGCCGGTGGCGGTAAGCGTGGCGAGCGTGCGGCCGTGGAAACTGCCTTCCATGACGATGATGGTCGGCACTTCGACGCCCTTGGCATGACCGCGCAGGCGCGCGATCTTGATCGCCGCCTCGTTGGCCTCGGCGCCCGAGTTGCAGAAGAACGCGCGCTGCATGCCGGACAGCGCGCACAGGCGCTCGCCGACCCGCTGCTGCAACGGGATCTGATAGATGTTGGAAGTGTGCAGCAGCGTGCGCGCCTGCTCGCACAGCGCCTCGGCCAGCGCAGGGTGCGCGTGGCCCAGGGCGCACACGGCGACGCCGGCGAGCGCGTCCAGATAACGTCGCCCCTCGGCATCCCACAGCCACGGGCCTTCGCCGCGGACGAATCCGACCGGCTGGCGTGCGTAGGTATGCATGAGGACGTCGTTCATGTTCCGCTTACTCCTTCGTCAGAAACGAAAAACGGCAGCGGTTGTGCTGCCGAAGAGCGGAAATTATACGGATTTGTGGCCGCGGTCAAAGCGGGCGGCGCGCCTGCGAGGGTGAAAGCCGTGGGAGCGGCTCCGCCGCGATCGCTGCGAGGCCGCTCCCAAGTGTCGCTGCGGAGTCGTGTTCAGTCGAGGTTGGCGGCCACGAAGTCCCAGTTCACGACGTTCCAGAAGTTCTCCAGATACTTCGGACGCAGGTTGCGGTAGTCGATGTAATAGGCGTGTTCCCACACGTCGGCCGTCAGCAGCGGCTTCTGGCCGGCGGTCAGCGGGCAGCCGGCGTTGCCGGTGTTGACGATGGCGAGCGAGCCATCGGCATTCTTCACCAGCCAGGTCCAGCCGGAGCCGAAGTTGCCGACCGCCGAGGCGGAGAACTTCTCCTTGAAGTCGGCGAAGGAACCGAAGGCCTTGGCGATGGCATCGGCCAGCGCGCCGGTCGGCTCGCCGCCGCCGTTCGGCTTCATGCAGTTGAAGTAGAAGGTGTGGTTCCAGACCTGCGCGGCATTGTTGAAGACGCCGCCGGCCGGGGCCTTCATGACGATCTCTTCCAGCGACAGGTTCTCGAACTCGGTGCCCGGGATGAGCTTGTTCAGGTTGGTGACGTAGGCGTTGTGGTGCTTGTCGTGGTGGAATTCCAGCGTCTCGGCCGAGATGTAGGGGGCGAGCGCGTCTTTCGCGTAGGGCAGGGCGGGCAGTTCGTGGACCATGGCGTTGTCTCCTGATTGTTCGTGTTGGTTCTGAAGGGCCGGAAACGGCTTTGGACTGATTCCAGAGGGCGCTAAGATTAGGCCACTCCGCTTGCGCAATGCAATAAATCCCAGTGAAACCGTAATCTTTGGGCGGGCCACCCCGATGTCAAGCGCCGATCCTTCCTTCGATGCCATCGAACTCGCGCTGTTCGCGAGTCGCATGGAATCCGTGTGTGCAGAGATGGGCCTGCAACTGCGGCTCGCGGCCTTCTCGCCCAACATCCGCGATCGCCTCGATTACTCCTGCGCGGTGTTCGATGCGGGCGGCGGTCTGTGCGCGCAGGCGGCGCACATCCCCGTGCATCTCGGCAGCATGGCGTACGCGATGGCCGGGATCGTCGCCGGGCTGGACTGGAACGACGGCGACATGATCATCCTCAACGACCCCTATCTCGGCGGCACGCATCTGCCGGACGTCACCGTCGTCGCGCCCCTGTTCGTGGACGGCCGCTGCGCCGGTTTCGTCGCCAACCGCGCTCATCACGCCGACATCGGCGGCAGCAGTCCGGGCTCGATGCCGATCGCGCGCAGCCTGCACGACGAGGGTCTGCTGATTCCGCCCGGACACATCGTGCGCGGCGGTCGGGTCGACCGCGCACGGCTCGAAGAACTCACCAGCGCCACGCTCAATCCGCGCGACGCGGCCGGCGACTTCGCGGCCCAGATCGGCGCCAACCGGCGTGGGCTGGAGCGCCTGTCGGCGCTCGTGCGGACGATGGGCATCGAACGCTATCTCGCCGCGCTGGATGCACTGAATGCCTACGGCGAGCGCCTCGCCTGGTCGGCGCTTGCGGAACTGCCACCCGGCCGTCACGGGTTCGAGGACCGGCTCGACGACGACGGGCAGGGTCACGCGGACATCCCCATCCGCGTCGTCATCGAACGCCGCGACGACCACGTCCACGTCGACTTCACGGGCAGCGCGCCGCAGGTGAACGGCAACGTCAACTGCCCGCTGTCGGTGACGGCGGCGGGCGTGCTGTATGCCTTCCGTTGTCTCATGCCCGCGCAGACGCCGGCCTGCGCCGGCAGCTTCCGGCCGATCCGCCTGCACGTGCCCGCAGGCACGCTGCTCAACGCGCGCCGCCCGGCCGCCGTCGCCGCCGGCAACGTCGAGACCAGCTCGCGCGTGGTCGACGCCGTGCTCGGCGCGCTCGCCCGCGCCTGGCCCGAACGCATCCCGGCCGCCAGTCAGGGCACGATGAACAACCTCGCCATGGGCCACGCTGGCACGCCGTCCTGGGGCTATTACGAAACGCTCGGCGGCGGCATGGGCGCCGGCCGCGACGGCGGCGGCCTGTCGGCCGTGCAGACGCACATGACCAACACGCGCAACACACCGATCGAAGTGCTCGAAAGCCGCTATCCGCTGCGCCTGCGCCGCTACGCCATCCGCCGCGGCTCGGGCGGCGCAGGCGCGCGTAGCGGCGGCGACGGCCTGATTCGCGAGTACGAATTCCTCGCGCCCGCGCGCTTCACGCTGCTCACCGAACGCCGCCATCACGCACCCTGGGGCCTGACCGGCGGCGAATCCGGCCGGCCCGGCGTCAATCGGCTGAACGGAGAGACCCTGCCGCCCAAGGTCGAATGCGAGGTGCAGGCGGGCGATGTGCTCACGATCGAAACGCCGGGCGGCGGAGGCTGGGGAATCCCGCAAGATCAGGCGGCCACCGATTCGCGGGAGCCCGACTCGGCACTCCGTTGAAACCTCGCTGTCGCGGTGGTTGCCGCTCCTGCGGGGGGGATGATGGGTTCGTGGGGCGCAGTTCATGCACCGTACATGTGCTATGCCAAATTCACGGTTGTCGCGTCACGTGAATATCGCCATGTCGTTGCCCGATCGCACAAGGCGTCGAGCAGCCCTGATTCACGACGCCGGCTCGAACCACGCTTCCGCCGTCCCGCGGTCGATCACCACCCACAGCTCGCAATACTCGTTCTGCGGTTCCACGGGCGTCGGATCGTCGGCGCAGTTGCAGCCCGCGATGACGCTGGCGAAGAACACGCCCACCCTGGCGCGAATGCGGCCGTCTTCCTCGCTCGCGCCGAGCGGCATGACCTGAATCGGCATGTCGAGCACCGCACTGCCCGACGTCAATCCCTGCTGCAACGGCAGCGTGCCGGCATCGAGCGCTTCGAGCTCGCGCTTGAGAGTTTGCGGAAAGGCGTCGTCGCCCCAGGCGTGGAGGGATGCTGGCAGCAGCAGGTTCATGGCATCTCCGGCAGGTCGTTACGCAGGACCATGATATTGGAACAACAGCGGGAATTCGCTTCGATGGCAGGATGATCTCGATTCCGCAAGCGGGGCCGTTCGCCGTCGCCAATATCGCGGTATTTCGTCTGACGACACGACAGATGGCCGGTCGGCTGGCGGTGCTGTGATAAATTCCCGTTCCCGAACGGACCGCAGGCATACATGTACTGCTGTTGCGGTTATATCGTCCGGCTCCTGTCCGGCGGCCAATCTGTGAGCGACGAATCATGTGCGGCATTTGCGGTGAACTGCGATTCGACGGCGTGATGCCGGAGCTGGGCGTGATCCGGCGCATGCTGGATCGGCTGGCGCGGCGCGGGCCGGATCACGAGGGTTCGTGGTCGGACGGGGCGCTGGCGTTCGGGCATCGGCGGTTGTCGATCATCGATCTGTCGCAGCGGGCGAGCCAGCCGATGGTCGATCCCGATCTCGGGCTGGCGCTGGTGTTCAACGGCACGATCTACAACTACCCCGAACTGCGCGCGCAGTTGATCGCCAAGGGTCATCGCTTCTTCTCCGATGGCGATACCGAGGTGATCCTCAAGAGCTATGCCGAGTGGGGCGAGGCCTGCGTCGAGCGCCTGCTCGGCATGTTCGCGTTCGCGATCTGGGACATGCGTGCGCGGCGGCTGTTTCTCGCGCGCGACCGCATGGGCATCAAGCCGCTGTATTTCAGTCGTACGCCCGCGTCGCTGCGCTTTGCTTCCAACACGCAGGCATTGCTCGCGGCGGGTGACGTGGACACGCGGCTCGACCCGGTGGCGCTGCATCATCACTTCACGCTGCATGCCGTGGTGCCGGCGCCGCACACCATCCTGCGTGGTGTGCGCAAGCTGCCGCCGGCGCACACGCTGACCATCGAGGCCGACGGGCGCGAGCGCCTGAACCGTTACTGGACATTGAACGCGCAGCGTCCGGCTGCGCCGCGCAGCGAGGCGGAGTGGCAGGAGGCGATCCTGGAGGCGCTGCGGCGTTCGGTCGACCGGCGCCTGCGCATCAGTGACGTGCCGGTCGGCGTGCTGCTGTCGGGCGGCCTGGATTCGAGCCTGCTGGTGGCGCTGCTGGCCGAGGCCGGCGCCAAGGGTTTGCAGACCTTCACGGTCGGTTTCGAGGATCAGCCGGAGGAGAAGGGCAGCGAGTTCGAGTATTCCGATCCGGTGGCCGAGCGTTATGCGACCTGGCATCACAAGTTCCAGGTGCCGAACGATCAGGTGCTGACGCGCCTGCCGGAGGCGGTGGATCAGATGGCCGAGCCGATGGTGGCGCAGGACGCGGTGGCCTTCTATCTGCTGTCGGAACAGGTGTCGCGCCACGTCAAGGTGGTGCAGTCGGGGCAGGGCGCGGACGAGGTCTTCGGCGGCTATTTCTGGTATCCGCGCATGGCGGCGGAGCCGACGACGCTGTCGCCGGTGGAACGCTTCCGGCGCCATTATTTCGATCGCGACCACGACGAGTTCGCCGACATGCTGGCGCCGCCCTACGTCGGCGAGGACCATACGTCGGCCTTGATCGAAGGCCGGCTTGCCGAGATCGGCGCGGACGAATACATCGACGCCGTGCTGCGCCTGGACGTGACCACGCTCATCGTCGACGACCCGGTCAAGCGCGTCGACAACATGACCATGGCCTGGGGTCTGGAGGCGCGCGTGCCGTTTCTCGATCACGAACTGGTGGAGCTCGCGGCCGCGATGCCGCCGGAACTCAAGCTCGGATCGGGCGGTAAGCACGTGCTGAAGAACATCGCGCGCGGCCGCGTACCGGACGCGGTGATCGACCGGCCGAAGGGCTATTTTCCGGTGCCGGCGCTCAAGTTCGTGCGCGGTGCCTTCGTCGATTTCATGCGCGGCATCCTGGATTCGCAGGCCTGCCTCGAGCGCGGGCTGTACCGGCGCGAGTACGTCGAACGTCTGCTGGCCGAGCCGGAGGCGCATTTCACGCGCATCCAGGGCAGCAAGTTGTGGCACCTCGCGCTGCTGGAACTGTGGCTGCAACGCATGGGCATCGGTGCGTCGGTTTGAGGGCATGACCCATCGTGCCGTCGGCGGCGTTTCACCAGACTGTAGCCGGCCG
>JAQVJI010000140.1 GCA_028695255.1 Chromatiales bacterium
GGTGGGAATCTTGAGTGGCGCAGGGGTGCGCGCATACCGCGCTATGCGCATCCCGACACCGACCACCAGAACGATGGTGGCTGCATAGAACATCAGGGCATAGAGCACGGTGACGAACGACACGAGTGCCTCCTCGGAAAGAGCGTGTGCGGGTGGGACGATGAAATCCCACCCGCCTTCAAACGATGGAACGGATCAGACGCAACCGGTCGGCTTGGGCAGACCGGCGTACTTGCACGCCTGCTTGGCCGGACCATACGGGAACAGCTCGTACAGGTACTTGCTGTTGCCCTTGTCTTCGCCGAGCTTTTTGCCGATGGCCTTGGTCAGCACGCGGACGGCAGGAGCGATCTGATATTCCTCGTAGTATTCACGCAGGAAGTTGATCACTTCCCAGTGGCTGTCGGTCAGGTCGCAACCGTCGGCCTTGGCCATCGCGGCGCCAACTTCCGGGTTCCATTCGTTCAGATTGGCCAGATAGCCTTCTTCGTCGGTTTCGTAGGACTTGCCGTTCACTTCGATAGGCATTTGCGTTCTCCTAAAACAGTAGCTATTGCAGAGATTTGGCTGGGGTCAAAGCCACGACTGGACTTTGTCGTGATTCACGGCCAGGTCGACGAAACCGCCGTAATCCACGACGGAAATGCCGTCGATGACTTGCTCCGGGCTCATGCCTCGAGCCAGGAGGTCCGGGCCGAGTACATACAGGGAGTGGTTGGCCATGGAATCGCGCACCATGCCTTCATGGGCGGTGCCCTTGATCGCGGCGTAGACGCCGTCCTCGATCAACAGGATGGCACTGCCCGGCAGGGCGTGCTTGATGCACGAATCCAGTGCGTTACGCTCGAAGGGCGACTTGTTGACGGTATGCAGCATGCTCATGAACAGGTCTCCTTCAGAAGCTCAGGATCACGTCCTGCTCGTCCATCATCTTGGCCAGCGCTTCACGCGACATGACCTCGACGGGAACCAGCAGATCGGCCTCGGTGAGGCCGCGTTCGGCGAGGGACTCGGCTTCGACATACAGTTTTTCGATGTCGTAACCTTCCAGCGCACGGTAGGTCGGCGAGAAATTCTTCATGCCGATGCCAGCGGTGTCCTGCCCCTTCTTGAGCTCATACACGCCGTCGTCGAGGAACGCCAGGCTCACATCCTGCTCGAACGCAGCGGCGATCAACACCACTTCCAGCGATTCGAGCGCGTAGATGGTGCCGTAGGGCGCCTTGCGGTTCACGTACATGAACTTCTTGACGGTGCCCGGGCCTTCTTCTTCCCAAGGTTCTGCCATTTTCAACCCCTTGCGTAGTTCATATCCGTCCCGGTCCGAAGTGCCGCTGCATCGGGCATCGGCCGGGCGGTTGGTTTGACTCGACGGCGAGGATCAGTCGCCGAACACCACCAGCCGGTCGCACTGGATGCCGGCTTCGATCAGCTGACCGAGACCGGAAATGCGGAATCCGGGCGCGATGTTGTTCGCGTCCTTGCCCTGACGCTTGGCCTCGCCCTCGTCGAGCAGGCCGCGGCGCTGAGCGGCCGCGATGCAGATGACCATGTCGATGTTGTGCTGCTGGGCCAGTTCGCTCCAACGCACGGTGATGTTGCGGTCGTCCTGCGGCGGAACCGCCAGACGAGTACCGTTGTTCACGCCGTCGTTGTAGAAGAACACCCGGAAAATCTCGTGACCCTTCTCGATCGCCGCTTTGGTGAACAGGTAGGCGGAGTCGGAGGCCTGGTGTTGATATGGACCTTCGTTGATCAGAATGCCGAACTTCATTTGCAACCTCTCCTGATAGCCGTGTGAACACCCGGACGACCAGCGGTCGTCCGGGCTGTGTTCGCGTCAACGAGACCGGTTTCAGAACCGGATGTGCGTCGAGGCATTCAGGCTGTTGCGGGCACCGCGCCAGTTGTCGACGTGGTAGCGCGTGAAGGGCAGACCGGTCTTCTCGAAGAACGCCGGCCAGCCGATGCGCTCGATCCAGTCGTTGATGCGCTCCCAGTCCTTGGCGTCTTCCTTGTAGGTCTTGAGGATGTTCTTGACGATCGCGGTCGCTTCCGGCCAGCGCGGCGGATTGTTCGGGATGCCCGACGCCACCAGCTTCTGGAAGGTCGGACGACCACGCGCGTTGGAGTGGTTGCCACCGACCCAGATCGACAGCTTGGAGTGCTCGGCGTCGTTGATCTGCATCGGCGGGCAGGGCGGGAAGCAGGCGCCGCAGCAGATGCACTTCTTCTCGTCGACTTCGAGCGAGGGCTTGCCGTTGACCAGCGCGGGACGGATCGCCGCCACCGGGCAGCGCGCCACGACCGACGGGCGTTCGCAGACATTGGCCACCAGATCATGGTTGATCTTCGGCGGCTTGGTGTGCTGGACGTTGATTGCGATGTCGCCCTGGCCGCCGCAATTGATCTGGCAGCAGGAGGTCGTGATGTGCACGCGGTTGGGCATGTCGTGGGCGCGGAACTCGTCGATGAGTTCGTCCATCATCGACTTCACCACACCGGAGGCGTCGGTGCCGGGGATGTCGCAGTGCAGCCAGCCCTGGGTGTGGGAGATCATGGTCACCGAGTTGGCGGTGCCGCCGACGATGAAGCCGGCGTCTTCCACCGCCTTGATCAGCGGCTCGACCTTGCTGCCGTCGGCGAGCATGTACTCGATGTTGGAGCGAATGGTGAAGCGGACGTAGCCGTCGGCATACTGGTCACCGAGGTCGCACAGCTTGCGCAGCGTGAACACGTCGAGAATGCGCTGGGTACCGACCTTGACGGTCCAGATTTCCTCGCCGAACTCGGAGACGTGGCGCAGCACGCCCGGACGGGTGTGCTCGTGGAACTTCCACATGCCGAAGTTGCGGCGCATCACCGGATGCATGTACTGGAAGCCATCCGGGCAGCCGGATTCGATGGGCGGACGAAGAGCCTGAGCCTGAGACATGGATTACTCCTGCATTTCGGGGTGCATGTTTATCTGTCGATTGCGAAAGCGGGGGGGCGGGCATCAGCCCGCCGCGGCCTGCTTTTCTTCCATCTTGCGGCGGTAGAACTGCTCGGCCGCGTCCTCGAAGCCGTCCATGCGCACATAGGAACTCTGGCGCGGATGGATGACCATGTTCGGATCGGGCTCGATGCCGATGCCTTCCAGGAAGTTGGCCAGACCGATGCGCTCGATCATCTCGCCGCAACGCTCGTGCTCCAGACCGTTCTCGGCCCAGAACTCGATGATCGTCTCGGCCAGCGTGACCAGGTCCTTGTAGTCCTGGTCGGTGTCGAGCTTGAAGAACGGCACGATCACGGTGCCCATCAGGTCGCCGATCTTCAGCGTGCGCTTGCCGCCGACCAGGATCGAGACGCCCTTGTCGTCGCCGGGCGACAGCGCCTTGTTCATGACGTTCAGGCAGTGCATGCAACGGACGCAGTTCTTGTTGTCGATGTCCAGCGTGTCGTCAGCGTTCAGCGTCATGCAGCCGGTGGGGCAGCGGGTGGTGACGTTGTCGATCACATAGTCGCGGCCTTTCTTGGCGATGAACGCCTTGACCTCGGCCTGATCGACCTTGATCTCGTCGCGCCAGGTGCCGATGACCGCGAAGTCGGAACGCTCGATGGCGTTGACGCAGTCGTTCGGGCAGCCGGAGACCTTGAACTTGAACTTGTAGGGCAGGGACGGACGATGCACGTCGTCGGTGAAGCGGTTCATCAGCGTGCGATGAACGCGCTGCTCGTTGGTGCAGGACTGCTCGCAACGGGCGGCACCGACGCAGCTCATGCCGGTACGCACGCAGGGACCGGCACCGCCGAGGTCGAAGCCGTACTCGTTGATTTCGTCGAAGAAGGCCTGGGTGTTTTCGGTGTTGACGCCGATGAACATGGCGTTACCGGTCTGGCCGTGGAAGGTGATCAGGCCGGAACCGTACTTCTCCCAGCTGTCGGTGAGCTGACGCAGGATGGCGGTGGTGTAGAAGTTGCCGGCCGGCGGCTGCACGCGCACGGTGTGGAATTCCTTGGACTCCGGGAAGGACTTGGCCACTTCGGAGAAACGCGGAATGATGCCGGAGCCGTAACCGAAGACGGAGACGGTGCCACCCTTCCAGTAGCCCTTGCGGGTCTCGTAGGAGTGTTCGAGCTGGCCCAACAGATCGTTGGCCATGCCCTGAATACGCCCGTCGCTGTGCTGATCGCGCAGACGCTTGATACCCGAGATGAAGCTGGGCCAGGGCCCGTTTTCCAACTCATCGAGCATGGGGGTCGAATGATGGTTGTTCGCCATGGCGCTCTCCTGTTGAGAATTGGGGGCGATCGGGTTCGATCGGCCGGATTGATTCGTAGGGGTTCCGGCCGTGCCCACGATATTGTTGTGGATAGGGCACGGTCTACCTCATGGGCTGCGAAGTCTAGGAGTCCGCTCTCGGAGTGACCACCCTACTCATGGGGGGGCAGGCGTGTGGGCGCATATCCCAAAGGGGATATGCCGACACTTGGCAACCGACGATGAGGTCTGTTTGCATGCGGAGTCTATCCCGAACGGGAGTTTGCAGGCGACGCCGGCGTGACTAAACTTGCCGATCGCGGTTGCGGCTGAGCATGCGCAATACATTGTTTTATGTGGTGGAGGTGGTTCGACATGTTTGCCGAAGCAACGGTAGCAGGCCGGAAATCGCACGTGTCGCCAGCTTCCGCCATGGCGGCCTTCGATCTCGGCCAGCCGGAGGCCTATCGGGCGTGGCGGGAGCACAAGCTCGCCCGCTACCCGAGTGCGGCGACCGAGCTGATCGTCGAGGTACAGAATCTGATGGCGCCGACGGCGGCGGAGCACGCAGCGCTGCTGGATTGCCTGTCGCGGGCCAACATGGTGATCTACCGTACGGATCCCGAGCGAACGGCCCGCGACGCCGTGCGTGCGTTCGGTGAGCACTTCGGTCTGCGGCGTCTGGACAATCATCTGTGTGCCGAGGAAGACGGGATCAGCGAACTGCGCGTCAACGAAGGCGGGCCGCAGGCAGAGTACATCCCCTATACCGACCGGCCGATCAACTGGCATACCGACGGCTATTACAACCCGCCGGAAAGACGGATCGCGGCTATGCTGCTGCATTGCATATCGGACGCCGCCGATGGCGGCGAAAACGCGCTGATCGATCACGAGCTGCTGTACATCCGGCTGCGCGACGAGAATCCAGACTTCATCGCCGCCTTGATGCACCCGCAGGCGATGACCATACCGCCGAACGTCGAGAACGGCGTGGAACTGCGTCCCTGTCAGACGGGGCCGGTATTCAGCGTTGATTCCGGCAGTGGACGTCTCCATATGCGGTATACGGCCAGGGCGCGGAACATCGAGTGGCGTGATGATCCGATGACGCGCGCGGCCGTGACCCGAATCGGTGAATTGCTGGCCGGCGATGCGGGTATTTTCCACTACCGGCTGCGGCCGGGCGAAGGCCTGCTGTGCAACAACGTACTGCATAACCGCACGGGTTTTCGCGATGCTGCCGGTCACAACCGGCTGATACTGCGCGCACGCTATTTCGATCGCGTGGCGCATACCTGAAGGCGGGACTGACATGCTTTGGTTGAGTGAATTGTTGATGCAGAATCAGGATCTCCAGAGTTTCGAGCAATTGCTCGAACTCGTGCGCGAGCGGGCCCGCGCCGGCGAACGCTTTTTCAGCGCCGACGTACGACCGCCCTATCCGGATACGCCCACGGACTGGGAGGAACGTATCGAGGCGGCGTTCACGTCGCGCGTATGACGAGGTCCGGGATGTATTGGAGCGATGCCCCGCGCCAGGCGCCCGCGCTGCCGGACGACGTCATCGATCTGGCGTACCGGATCGTCTGCGACGCGCTGCCGCTGGATCATGCGCACGCCTTGTCCAGCGCGTTGCTCGCCGAACTGCCCTGGCTGGCCGACGAAACCCTGGCGGGGGTACACCTTATACATATTGCGGAATCCGGCAACGGCTGGATCCGTCCCGAGTTTTCGGCCGACGAAGTGCTGCCCGTATCTCGCCGTACCCGCCTGCGTCTGCGCTTGCCGCGACAGCGGCTGGAAGACGCACAGGCGCTGGTGGGGCAGGTGATGGACATCCAGGGCCACCGGATGGAAGTCGGCGAGGCCAAGGTTCAGCCGCTGGTGCCCCTGTCGGCGCTGTTCGCGCGCCACGTCGCGATGCCCGACGAGACGACCGCCGCCGACGAGGCCGCGTTTCTCGACTGGGCGGCCGGAGAGTTGCGGCGCCTGGGTGTTCCCGCGTCACGCATGATGTGCGGACGCGGACATCTTCTGCAGACGCCTGCGGGACAGGTCGTCACCCGCAGCCTGATGGTCGCGGACCTCGAGCCGCCGCACGCGCTGGAGTTGCAGCGCCGCGGCATCGGCGAACGACGCCTGCTGGGCTGCGGCCTGTTCATCGGCCACAAGGACATCGCCGCCGTTCAGCGCAGCGGCGACGGTACTTGAGAACCCGACACGAAATCCTTCAACCAACCAACCTGACAAAGGAGAACCAAGCATGTCTCTCGAAGTGGATGGCGTTACCATCGAGACCAACGCCGGTGGATACCTCGTCAATCTGGACGAGTGGAACGAAAAGGTCGCCGAAGCCATGGCGGCCAAGGAAAGCCTCACGCTGACCGACCGGCACTGGGATCTCATCCACTACCTGCGCGACGAGTATTTCAACAACGGCGAACATCAGCCGAACACGCGCGCCATCGTCAAGGCGATGCAGGAAAAGTGGGATGACGACAGCGTCGAAGCCAAGACTCTCTACAGCCTGTTTCCGCTCGATCCGAGCAAACAGGGTGGTCGCATCTCGGGTCTGCCCGAGAGTCGCCGCAAGGGCGGTTATTGAGGCAGCGACGAAAGGGCTTCACGCGAATGACTCAGGACTTGACTCGCGGAGCCACTGTCGGAGCGGCATCGCCGCCTCGATAACCCAAAATACGCTTGTTTGATATTGATCCGGCGACAACGGTGCCGGTCGGATGCCACGGTTTCCGCCCTTGGCGCCACGCGTTTAACGTGAAAGTCGCGTAGCGACACCGCACAGGACACCCTCTCCCCGTGGGAGAGGGCCGGGGTGAGGGGCGGACATGGCGCAACTTTCATGCCGTGGGGTGGCGATATCGCCATGTCCGTTAAAACGTTTTGTCGCCGGATCAATACTGAGCGAACTATCCCCTAAGGGGGGGTGAACCGGCTGGAAGGCCGGTGCTATAGTCGCCCGTCCTTGCGGGATACCGAACCCACAATGCCCGATCTGGAGGCCGAATCCATGAGCAACAAGCAGGAAATGATCAAGCAGATGCTCGAAATGCAGAAGCAGTTCATTGCATACGAGCACGCCAACGGGCTCGACCCGAAAGACTACTACGTCGCCCC
>JAQVJI010000141.1 GCA_028695255.1 Chromatiales bacterium
CCTGGAATTCGCCGAAAAGCGCTTCATCTCCGCCTTGCACGGCACCGGCGTCGGCGACCTGTTCCCGGCCGTGCAGCGCGCCTACGCGTCGGCGACGATCGACGTGCCGACGCCCGAGCTCACGCGCCTGCTCGAACAGGCGGTCAAGACGCACCAGCCGCCGCTGTTCAACGGCCGGCGCATCAAGCTGCGCTACGCCCATCAGGGCGGTCGCAATCCGCCGGTCATCGTCATCCACGGCAACCAGACCGAGCACGTGCCCGAGGCCTACCGGCGCTACCTGATGAACTATTTCCGCCAGGCCCTGAAACTCATCGGCACGCCGCTGCGGCTTGAATTCCGCACCGGCGAAAATCCGTACTCCGGTCGCCGCAACCCGATCACCCAGCGCCAGCGGCGCAAGCGTCAGCGTCTTCTGCGTCACGCCAGAAGGTGAATGCCGCGCGCTCGCAGGAATGCCGGCAGGCGCGACGGGCACGGCACTGCGCCGAGAGTTCGCTGTCGCTCCTGCTGACGATCCGGCAAGCGTCGATCATCGCGCCTTCAGCGACGTCTCCATGTCGGCCGCCAGTTCGCGCGCGATGTCCGCGATCGCGCCGTTGATCGCCGCCACCGCGGCGGTGACGGCCACATCGCGGGTGTCGACGACGCGGCGGTAGTCCTTCAACAGCACTACGTTCCCCGCACGATCCGTCAGCACGAGTTCGAGGTCGACGGCGATCTGTGGCTGGTCGCCGGTGACCTGCTCCAGGCGCCGGATACGACCACTGAGCACGTGATCGGCGCGGGTACGCAATTCCGGCGTGACCACCTGCGTCGCGATGCCGGCGGCACGCAGGTAGTCGACCAGTTGGCCTTGCAGCATGGCAGTCGGACGATCGGCCCAGAAATGGTAGTGATAGGTCTGCAACTCATGCGCACGCCTGGCGTCGGCGTACACCAGCGGGCGATTGTCGAGCAGGGCGCCGGTGCTGAAGCGTGCCACTTCCAGTACGTTCGTCAGCGGTTGCGGCCGTGCGGCCGGCGTTTCCGTCATTGCCAGCCGATAGTAGTGATCGGTCGGCGGCGTACTGGTGGCGCAGGCGCTGGTCAGCAGCAATGCGGCGAGCAGTGCGGCGGCGGTGTGGGCGATGCGGTTCATCGTGCGGCCTCGTCTTGCGGCGGTCGGCTGGATATCAGGGCGCCGGGGTTCTGTCGGATCTGACGGCTGAACTCGTACAGGTTGCGGCTGCTGCGGTCGAGATTGTGGCTGACGGAATCGATGTCGCGTGCCAGCACGTCGGTGACGTGGCGCAGGTTGTCCATGGATTGCTCGATCGCGGGCCGGTTCTGCGCGACCAGATCGTGGCTGTCGTTGAGCAGTCGGTCGAACTGCTGGCGGGTTTGGTGCAGGTCGGTGACCAGGCGCGCGAGATCGGTGGACACGCTGTCGATGTTCTGCAACGTACTGGCGACGCGCTGTTGGTTCTCACCGCCCAGCAGGTCACGGAAACTCTGGCCGCCCTCGTTCAGGTGCCCGGCGAAGGCGGCGAGATCGCGCGCGATCTGCGGCACGGTTGCGTTCAGTTCTTCGCCGAGCGCGCCCATCTGGACTGCGATCGAGGCCATTGCATCCATCAGATTGGCGGCCTCGCTGGCCTTCACCTCGCTGCCGGGTGCGAGCGCGCTGCGGCTGTTGCCGGCGCGGATGTCGACGGTCGAGGCGGCGAGCAGGCCGCTGGCGGCGATCTGGGCCACGCTGTTATCCGGGATGCGCCAGCCCTGCTGCACGCTGAACTCGACCCGGAAGCGGGTGCGTCCGTCCTGTTCGACCGGCACGATGCGTTCCACCTGTCCGACCGGGAAGCCTTCGTGCAGCACCTGCGTGCCGTACTTGACGCCGTTGACGTTGGAATACACCGCGAAGTAGCGGTCGGTGGCGCCGGTGCGGCCGGTGAGCATGGCGACCGACAGCAACAGCCCGATCAGCGAGACGATGACGAAGCTGCCGACGATGATGTAGTTGAGGCGGTTGTTGCGCATGGCTGGGTTTCCTTGTCATAGGCGCTGACAAGTCCGTCCTGGACTTGTCAGCGCACGCCGAGTCCGGTACATGCCCGGACTCGTCTACGACGAATCAAACACTCGCGTGTTTGATTCGCGGGCGGGCCATCCATGGCCCGCGGAAACGCTGATTCATTCAGCGTTTCCTGTCAAAGACCCGCGTTCAGGATGACCTGTTCGCCGGTGAGGCGTTCGAGATAGGCGTCGGTGTCGAGACTTTCGTCCTCGGCACGCCGGTGCAACAGGTTCTGGATGCGTTCGTTGTCGCTGCGCTTGAGTTCGTCGACGCTGCCGATGAACAGGATCTCGCCGCGGTCGAGCACGGTCACGCGGTCGGCGATCTTGAACACGCTTTCCAGTTCGTGGGTGACGACGACGATGCTCATGCCCATGGCGTCGCGCAGGCGCAGGATCAGGTCGTCGAGCGCCGAGGCCACCACCGGATCGAGGCCGGCCGACGGCTCGTCGCAGAACAGCAGTTTCGGGTCCATGATGATCGCGCGCGCCATCGCCGCACGCTTGATCATGCCGCCGGAGAGTTCGGACGGCATCAGGTGTTCGAAGCCGGCGAGGTTCACCACTTCGAGCTTGAGCCGGACCATGATCTCCATCGTCTTGCGGTCCAGACGCGTATGCTCGTACAGCGGCAGCATGATGTTCTCGCCCACCGTCATGGAGCTGAACAGCGCGCCGCTCTGGAACGCCACGCCCATCTTCTTGCGCAGTTCGTAGAGCTGCTGGCCGTCGCAGGCGTTGATGTCCTGGCCGAGCAGGCGGATGTTGCCGGAGGTCGGGCGCTCCAGCGCCAGCAGATGGCGCAGCAGGGTGCTCTTGCCGGATCCGGAACCGCCCATGATGACCATGATCTCGCCCGGCCGCACGTCCATGTCGATGCCCTTGAGGATCATGCGCTCGCCGTAGTGGGTGACGAGCTGGTGCACCTCGATCGCAGGCGTTTCGTTCGTGGTCATGGTCATCATCGCGTCGCCATGAACGCGAACAGCATGTCGATGATGACGATGGCGCTGATCGCGTGCACCACCGAACGCGTTGTCACGCGACCGACGCCCTCCGCGCCGCCGGTGACCGAGGCGCCGTTGGCGACGCCGATCATCGCGATCGCCACGGCGAACAGCAGGCTCTTGCCGATGCCGTGCATGAAGTCGTCGTTGGACAGGAATTCGCGCACCTGATCGAAATAGGCGGGCAGGCTCATGCCGAGATCGGCCGAGATGTAGAAGCCGGCCGCGAGCAGGCCCAGCACCATCGAGAAGAAGGTCAACAGCGGCAGCATGATGACCATCGCGAGCAGCGGCGGCGCGACCAGGAAGCGTACCGGCATGATGCCCATCACCCACAGGGCGTCGACCTCCTGGTTGATCTTCATGGTGGCGAGCCGCGCCGCCAGTGCCGAACCCGAGCGGCCGGCGACCAGGATGCCGGTGATGAGTGGTGCAAACTCGCGCACGACGGAGAAGGCCACGCCGAGCACTACCTGCGATTCGGCGCCGAACTGGCGCAATTGATAGATGCCCTGGATCGCCAGCATCATGCCGATGGTGGCCGACAGCACGCCGAGGATGGGCAACGCCAGGATGCCGATGTCCATCATCTCGGCGAACACGGCCGGGATGCGCACCGGCTGCTTGCGGCGCCAGCCGACCAGCAGCCACCACACAGCCTCGGCGAACATGGAACAGGTGAAACCGACCGCTTCGATGCCGACGACGACGCTCCTGCCGATTCTCTCCAGCAGACGCGCGATCGGATTCGAGGCGGTGGCCGGCGTGTTCATCCCAATCCTTCCGCGACCGTCGCGTGGATCGTGAACACCTTGTCCAGGCGCGCCAGCTCGAATACGCGGCGGGCCGATTCACTGACCGCCGCCAGCGCCAACTCGCCGCGTTGCTTGCGCGCGGTCTGCAATGCCTCGACCAGCGTGGCGACGCCCGAGCTGTCGATGTAGCTGACGCCGGACAGGTCGACCAGCACGCGGCGGCTGTCCTTCACCGCGGCCAGCAGCAGTTCGCGTGCCTTGGGCGATGTCTCGAGGTCGACGTCGCCACCGAGGGCAATGACGGTGACGTCGCCCTGACGGGTGATCTCATGTTTCATTTCGTGGCGTTCCACACGGGTTCAGTCGCTTGCGCATTTCCAGCAGGTTTCCCGTTCCGTCGGACGGCGTCAGGCAACCGACCTCGTCCATGATGTCGTGAATGAAATGCAGGCCACGGCCGTTGAGCGCGTTCGGCTTCAGTTTGCCGGGGCGCAGGCAGCTTGCATCCACCTTGGGTCCGAAGTCGCGCAGACGAAAGACTAGCACGATTCCGTCACGCAGGATTTCCAGTTCGGCATCGCCCTCGACGCCGGCCGGATAGGCGTGGCGCACTACGTTCTGGCAGGCCTCGTCCACCGCCAGCACCACGTCGCGTTCCAGCGCCTCGTCGCACTCGCACATGCGCACCGCCGCCGTCACCAGGCCGCGCACCAGCTTGAGGCGGTCGGCACGGGCGGGAAAACGCAGCAGCGCCAGGCGTTCGGGTTCGTTGTCAGTCGTCATGTCGATCGTCGATTGCCAGAATGGTGATGTCGTCGTGGAGTTTGTCGCCGTTGTTCTCGACGTTGGCACGGAGCAGCCGCAATACGTGTTCGATGCGCTCGCCGACGGGTTGGCTGCGGTGTTCGGTGACGATGGCTTCGAAGCCATCGCGGCCGAGCCGGCCCCCGGCCGTCGTACCTTCCGTCACGCCGTCGGAGAACAGGTACAGACTGCCGCCGTCGAGTGCGACCTCGATCTCCGGCAACGCTGCATTGTCTGGCAGGATGCCGAGTGGCGGTGCGTCGGCGGCGAGGCTGGAACGGCTGCCGTCGCGGGCCACCAGCAGCGGGGGTTCGTGTCCGGCATTGCTCAGTCGCACCGTCCCGTCGGCGGGGTTCAGCAGTCCGGCGATCATGGTCACGAACATGCCATGGCTCGCCGTTTCGCTGATCTCGCTGTTGAGCGTACCGAGCAGGCGGCCGGGCTCGTGGATGGTCTTGCCGAGGCAGCGGAACAGACTGGCGGTCTTCGACATCAGCAGGGCGGCGTTCATGCCCTTGCCCGAGACGTCGCCGAGACAGAAACCGATGCGACCGTCGTCGAGCGTGAAGAAATCGTAGAAGTCGCCCGACACGGTGCGTGCGGGCAGATTGACGCCGTAGACCGGGAACGGTGCGGGGCGGACCTCGGGCAGCAGGTTGCGCTGGATGGCTGCGGCCAGTTCCAGTTCGCGGCGCAGACGCTCCTGCTCGACCAGGGCCTGCGACATGCGCGCATTGACCAGCGCCATCGCGGCCGAGGCGGCCAGCGTTTGCAGCAGCAGCAGATCGGCTTCCGTGAACAGACCGTCGGTCGAACGCTTGTTGACCAGTTCGATCGCGCCCAGGTGTTCGTCCTTGACCGTCATCGGCGCGCACAGGATGGAACGCGTGACGAAGCCCGTTTTCTGATCGACGACGACCTGGAAATCCGGGTCCTTCGACACGTCGCGCACGATCACGCCCTCGTTGCAGGCGACGCTGCGGCCGACGATGCCCTGGCCGGCATCGAGGGTGATGCCGAGGATGTCGACGGGTCCGGTACAGGCGCGGCAGGCCAATCGGTGACCATCCTGTTCGAGCAGAAACACCGAACCGCCCTCGGCGTTCACGTGGTCGGTGATCAGGCGCAGGGCGAAGCGCAGGGTGTCCTGGATGTCGAGCGAGGTCGCGAACTGCCGGTTCATGTCCGACAGCAGGTCCAGCGCCGACATCAGTTCGGTGCGGTTCGGCATCGCCGTCGGTGCCGGATCACAGTTCAACGGTCATTCCTTCCTGCGTCAGCAGGCTGGGCGGCGCGGTCGGATGGCGCGCCTGTGCCAGGGCGCACACGCGCTCCAGTTCGTCGTCGCTGCGCGTCGGTTCGTGATGCGTCAGGTACACGCAGCCGACGCCGGCCTCCTCGGCGGCGATCAGACTGTCGTCGAACGTGCCATGTCCCCAGCCGCGCTTGGCCGGGTACTCCTCGCGCGTATAGGTGCTGTCGATGATCAGTGCATCGGCACCGCGAAAGAACTCGATGATCGCCTGGCGTCGTTCGGGCGGATCGTCGCCGTTCGGCCATTCGTGGTCGCCGGTGAACACCAGCGATTTGCCGTTGCAATCGATGCGGTAGCCGAAGTTCGGCACCGGATGGCCGAGCAGCAGATTGGTGACGCGCGCCTGTCCGACGTCGATGCACTGCCCCTCATGCAGGGTGTGGTACGCCATGTCCGCCTCCAGTTCCGGCTCGCCGACCGGGAAATAGGCAAACTCCATCTGGCGCATCAGCACCTCACGGATGTCGCGTCCGGTGCTCGGATCGCCGGGCCCGTGAATGCGCAGCGTGTTTCCAGCCACGAAGGCCGGCGCGAAGAACGGCAGACCCTGGATGTGATCCCAGTGGGTATGGCTGATGAAAAGATGCGTGGTGAACGGCATCTGCGACAGCAACGACTGGCCCAGGGGAAAGATGCCGGTGCCGGCATCGAGAACGATCAGTTCATCGTCGTCGGTACGGACTTCGATGCAGGTGGTGTTGCCGCCGTGGCGGACCGTGTGGCGTCCGGGTGCTGCGATGGAGCCACGCACGCCCCAGAAGGTGAAGTGCATGGAGTGGATTCCCTATGGTTGTTCCTGCCAGGTCATGTGGTGGTGAGGGTATTTAGCCACAGCGGACACGGAGTTCACAGTGAAAATCGTGCCTCGGCGTATGGGTGCCGGCATGCGGGATTCGTCGATCGTCACTTGCTGCGGTGGACGAACACGCCGTCCCAGTCGGGACCGGGCGGATTCTGGCGAAAGGCATCGATGCGCTCCAGATAGATGGCGTAGACCTTTCTCTCGGGAAAGTCCTCCGCCAACGCGCGGAAGGCCGTCTCGGCACCGTCCCAGTCCGCATGCCGGTACAGCGCGAGGGCTTCGTGGTGGCGTTCCAGTTCCGCGCCGACGGCAGCGTCGAGCCGCGATGCCGGTCCCAGCGGTTCGAAGATCGCCACTGGCCGGTCCTTGCCCTTGACGCGCACCAGATCGAGCTCGCGGAAGACGTGATCGGACACCTGCGCGCGCGTGGCGTCGCTGACGATGATGTCGACGCCATAGACGCTGGAGAGTCCTTCCAGACGCGAGCCGAGGTTGACCGCGTCGCCCAGCACCGTGTAGGCCATGCGGAACTCGGAGCCCATGTTGCCGACGCTCATGGTGCCGGTGTTGAGACCGATGCCCATGCGGAT
>JAQVJI010000142.1 GCA_028695255.1 Chromatiales bacterium
CCAACATCATCACTGCCTCGGTACTGGCGATCCTCTCCGGCATCAATCGCCAGTTGGCGCAGCACCCCGAACGCGACGACGTGCTCGACGTGTTCGCCGAGCGGGTGCGCATGGTGGGGTGAGTTGCGAAATGGTCCGCATGGAAATGTCGCTACCCAGGAACCCGCGGCTGAAAGTCGCCGCTTGGTCCCACCCCCTCTGGCCCTTCTCCCCTGGGAGAAGGTGGCCCGAAGGGCCGGATGAGGGGAGGGGTCGAGATTGGACTTTGGTGCCCGGTTCGTTGCCCTCACCCCGCCCCTCTCCCAGGGGGAGAGGGGGTTTTTCAAACGGGCGCTTTGGTCGTTCGATGCGCTTACGCTGCGTCAGAACCGCCGGACGCCTCACGCCCGGCCTCGTGCAGGCGTTGCAGCATGGCCTTGAACACCTTCGGGCCGGCGGCGACGACGTCGCCCTTGTGCAGGAAATCGTGTCCGCCGTTCAGGTCGCCGACCAGGCCGCCGGCTTCCTGCACCAGCAGCACGCCGGCCGCCATGTCCCATTCCCGCAGGCCGAATTCCCAGAATCCGTCCAGCCGGCCGGCCGCCACGTAGGCGAGGTCGAGCGCGGCCGAACCTGCGCGGCGTACGCCGGCGGTATCGGGCAGCAGTGCGCGCAGGGTGCGCAGGAAGCGGTCGAGGTCCTGGTCCTCGCGGAACGGGATGCCGGTGCCGAGCAGGGCGCCGTTGAGATCGCGCAGGCCGGTGACGCGGATGCGCCGGCTGTTCAAATGCGCACCGCCGCCGCGGCTGGCGGTGAAGAGTTCTTCCTTCAGCGGATCGTAGACCACGCCGACCTCCAGCCGCCCCTTGTGCCGGAGTGCGATGGAGACCGCGTATTGCGGAAAGCCGTGCAGAAAATTGGTGGTGCCGTCGAGCGGATCGATGACCCACTGGAATTCACGCTCGCCGGTTTCGCCGCTCTCTTCAGCCAGAAAGCCATGATCCGGATAGGCGCGGTGGATGGTGCGGATGATCTCGCGCTCGGCGGCGTGGTCGACCTCGCTCACGAAGTCGTTCGGCTTCTTGTGCGTGACGGTCAGCGACTCGATCCGGCCGATGTTGCGCAGGATGACGTGCCCGGCGGAGCGCGCGGCCTTGACCGCGACGTTGAGCATCGGATGCATGGCGTTCGGACTGTGAAAGAAGGTGGGACGGAAGGCCGCGTAGCATATACCAACTCGGCTGGCGGCGATACCAGGATGGCCGCTGCCTGCATAAAAACACCGTTGCCACAAGCACTTATGCGTGGCTGCGCAAACCGCTTGTAAGCCCCCGCGGCGCCCCTATACTGAAGCCCCATGAAACACGCCCACTACACGCGCGAGCGGCTGGTCGAGCAGCCCCGCGACGACCTGCTCGCGCGCTTCACGCTTCAGGACGCCACGCCCGATCTGCGGGTCTCGCTCGCGCTGAGTTACGCGCAGCAATACGAATCGGCCGATCCGCTGCGCCCGCACGGCGTCGACGTGGTGGAGATCCTGCGCGTGCTCGGCGCCGATCAGGATACGTTGATCGCCGCGCTGCTGATCGACGCCCGCCTGGCCGGCGTGCTGGATGCGGACAAGCTGCGCGCACAGTTCGGCGAAGCGGTCGCGCGCATCGTCGAGAGCGTGCAATGGCTCGTCACCTTCAAGGCGACGACGGCCGACCTGGCCGAACAGCCGGAACAGGCCGAGCGCCTGCGCCGCCTGCTGCTGGCGATGGTCGACGACGTGCGCGCCGTGCTGGTCAAGCTCGCCTACCGTCTGCAACGCCTGCGCCTGCTGGCCGGCCAGGAAGACCCGCAGCGCGGACGCGTCGCGCGCGAGACGCTGGACATCTTCGCGCCGCTCGCCAACCGCCTGGGCGTCGGCCAGATCAAGTGGGAAATGGAAGACCTGTCGTTCCGCATCCTGCAACCGGACGACTACCGCAGTCTGGCCAAGCAACTCGAAGAGAGCCGCGCCGATCGCGAGGGCTTCATCCAGGACTTCAAGGACCGGCTGCGCGAGGCATTGAAGGCCGAGGGCATCGAGGCCGAGGTGCTCGGACGTCCGAAACATATCTACAGCATCTGGCGCAAGATGGAGCGCAAGCAGTTGCCGTTCCACGAACTCTACGACCTGCGCGCGGTGCGCGTGATCGTCGACCGCGTCGCGACCTGCTATTCCGTGCTCGGCGTCGTGCACGGCCTGTGGCAGCACATCCCGCGCGAGTTCGACGACTACATCGCCAATCCGAAGGACAACGGCTATCAGTCGCTGCATACGGCGGTGATCGGTCCGCAGGGCAAGGTGGTGGAGATCCAGATCCGCACCGCCGACATGGACCGCTTCGCCGAACTCGGCGTCGCCGCGCACTGGCGCTACAAGGAGGGCGGGCGCGAGGACACGGCGCTCGAACGCGCCATCGCCTCGCTGCGCCAATTGCTGGAATCGAAGGACAGCGACGCCGAACTGCTCGACAACTTTCGCTCCGAACTGTTTCCCGATCGCGTGTTCGTGCTCACGCCGCGCGGCACGGTCATCGACCTGCCGCGCGGTGCCACGCCGATCGATTTCGCGTACACCATCCACACCGAAGTCGGTCACCGCTGCCGCGGCGCCAAGGTCAACGGCCGCATCGTGCCGCTCACCTACGAACTGAAATCCGGCGAACAGGTGGAAGTGCTGACCACCCGCCACGGCGGACCGAGCCGCGACTGGCTCAACCCCAACATGGGCTACATCCGCACCTCGCGCGCACGCGGCAAGGCGCGCACCTGGTTCCGGCAGCAGAATCACGACAAGAACCTCGCCGAAGGCCGCGCGATCCTGGAACGCGAATGCCATCGCCTGGGCGTGGAGGAACCGAACCTCGACGAACTCGCGCATCGCTTCCATCTGCACAAGCGCGACGAACTGCTGGTCGCCATCGGCGGCGGCGAGATCACACCGGCGCAGCTCATGCGCATGCTGCAAGTGCCGGAGCCGAAACCCGAACCCACCAACATCGCCACCCAGCCCGCCAAACGTGCCCGCGCGCACGGCGGCGACGCCTCCGCCATCCGCATCCGCGGTGTCGGCAACCTGCTCACCCAGATCGGCCGCTGCTGCCGGCCCGTGCCCGGCGACCCCGTGATCGGCTTCATCACGCGCGGCAAGGGCGTCACCATTCATCGCCAGGACTGCGTCAACGTGCTGCGCCTGCCGGAAGAAAAGCGCGGTCGCCTGATCGAGGTGAGCTGGGGCGACGAACAGAGCGCCTATCCGGTCGACGTCCACATCGAGGCCTTCGATCGTCAGGGCCTGCTGCGCGACATCACCGCCGTGCTCGCCAACGACCGCGTCAACGTCCTCTCGGCCAACACCACCACCGACAAGCGCAATCAGCAGGTGACCATGGACCTCACGCTAGAGATCGCCGACACGGCCGAACTCGGCACGGTGATGGACAAGGTGGGGGCGATACCGAACGTCACGCTGGTGCGGAGAAGGACGCGCTGAGACGCAGGCGCGTGTCGGGTGCAACCGGGTTCTCGCGGATACCGCTCTCCAACCGGACTAAGCGGCCACATTCACTCCTCTGGGAAGGGTCGACCAAAGTGGGTTAGCAGGCTGTTGAAAAACAGCCTGCTAAGGCGAGGCAAGGACGCCTCACACGCAAATCAAACACGTAAGTGTTTGATTTGTCGTAGCTGCGTCCGGGCGTGTACCGGACGCGGCGCGTTGAAAAAGGGCAGGACAGCCCTTTTTCAACATCCTGTTAGGAAACACTGCCGCCGAGTCCTGCGACTAATCGCCACCCCCGCCACCATCCCCACCGCCACAACTCCCGCCGTCCGACGAACCACTGTCGGCCTGGGCGACATCGTGGCAATCGCCACGATCCCGGTCCGTATCGAGGTATACCGTGATGCCGTCGCCGCTGTTCCCGCCCGGTTCGGTGCCGTAGCGTCGGCTGCGGCGCACAGGGGTGAGGGTCTGCCGGTACAGGAAGATCAGGACGACGAACACGAGCGCGACGATGATCAGGAAGGTGGTCATGCGGTCAGCGCCGGGAGAACCGGGCCGCAGCCTCGACGACGGGGACGTTCTGCATGTCTGCCACTCCATCCGGGTTCCGACCATCTGGTCATGTCATGGAGTTTAGGTGTCGAACCGGGGTGCGACAACCGGGCGCGCAGGTACGCCACAACGGGCGTCAACCCGTCACGCAGCTGCTCAGCGACCTGCGCCGAGCGGGAAACCCACATACCGCCCGATGCCGTAGGTCAGGTTGCGCGCGAGCGCTACCTGACGCGGCACGCTGGTGTTCGCCGCGGGGGAGTGCCCTCAGCCGCCGGCGCTCACGTCGATCCCCATCCTGACGCGGCCGTTCCAGTCGCGCGCGAACTGGGCGGCGACGCGGCCGCTGCGTGAGCCGCGCTGGGTGGCGTAGCGGATCGCCTCCAGTCTGGCTGCCTCGGTCATCGGTTGGTCGAGGCGCGCCAGCCAGTGCTCGACCACGGCCAGGTATTGATCCTGCGTGAACGGGTAGAAGGACAGCCACAGTCCGAAGCGTTCCGACAGGGAAATCTTCTCCTCCACCGCCTCGCTGGGGTGGATCTCGCCGTCCACGAGCTTCGATTCGAGGTTGTCCCGCATCTGCTCCGGCATCAGATGGCGCCGGTTGGAGGTGGCGTAGATCAGCACGTTCTCCGGCGTCGCCGCGATCGAGCCGTCGAGCATGGCCTTGAGCGCCTTGTAGCCGGGGTCGCCGGCATCGAAGGACAGATCGTCCGAATACAGGATGAAGCGTTCGGGGCGGCCGAACAGCGGTTCGACGATCGCCGGCAGGTCGACGAGGTCGTGTCCCTCGACCTCGATCAGGCGCAGGCCGTCGTCGGCGTAGCGCGTGAGCAACGCACGCACGAGCGATGATTTGCCGGTGCCGCGCGAGCCGCAGAGCAGCACGTTGTTGGCCGGCAGTCCGGCCAGGAACTGGCGCGTGTTGCGTTCCACCTCATTGCGCTGGCGTTCGACATGCAGCAGGTCGTCGAGGTCGATGTGGGCGATGCGATGCACCGGCACGAAACGTCCCGGCCGGCGCCAGCGATGGGCGGGTGCCGACCAGTTCGGCTCGTTGGAAGCCGGCGGCAACAGTCGTTCGGCGCGGTCGAGCAGATGGTTCAGGCGATCGAGAAAGGGTGTCAGGTCGGTCATCGTCGGCACGTATATGCATTGAGTCGGTGACGCTTATTGAACATCAAATCGTCATCGTCGTCGCCTGCGATATTTGCCGAAAACATCACATGGCGCTTTCAGCTTCAGTTCATCGCCCCTGCCTAACATGCCCTCCAACGTCACTCACGGGAGGTTCGCGAAGATGCAAGAAATCAAGGTATGGGACCCGCTGGTGCGGGTGTTTCACTGGTCGCTGGTGGCGGCGTTTGCGATCGCCTTCGTTACCGAGGACGACTTCCAGACCCTGCACACCTATGCCGGCTATACCGTGCTCGGCCTGGTGCTGACGCGCCTCGTCTGGGGTTTCGTCGGCACGCGCCATGCGCGCTTCTCCGACTTCGTGCGCTCGCCGCGTGAGGTGCTTGCCTATCTGAAGGACATGTTGCGTTTCAGGCCGCCGCATTTCGTCGGCCACAACCCGGCCGGCGGCGCGATGATCGTGCTGTTGCTGGCGAGCCTGTTGCTCACCACGCTGACCGGACTCATGACCTGGGGCGCGGAAGGCGAAGGTCCGCTCGGCGCCTGGTTGTGGCAGTTTGGGAGTAGCGGCGAAAAGATGCTCGAAGAGACGCACGAATTCTTCGCCAATTTCACGCTGCTGCTGGTCGCGGTACACGTCGCCGGAGTGGCCGTCGGCAGTCTGATGCATCGGGAAAATCTCGTGCGCGCCATGGTGACCGGACGCAAGCAGATAGATGGAGGACAGGTGCAATGACACGCGTTCTTCTGATGATCGTAGGTCTCGCGGTTCCGGCGTTCGCGACGGCGGGTGTGGTCGATGAACTCCAGGCGGAATATCGCGCGGCCGGCGCCAATGCGCCGAGCGCCGAGCAGGGACGGACATTGTGGAATCAGACGTTCGTCGTCGACGGCGAGCAGCGCAGTTGCACCACCTGCCACGATGCCGATCTGCGCAAGACCGGCCGGCATGCCGCGACCGGCAAGCCGATCGAACCACTGGCGCCTTCCGTCAACCCGGTGCGCCTGACAGACCGGGGCGAGGTCACGAAATGGCTCGCCCGCAACTGCAAATGGACCCTCGGCCGCGTCTGTACGCCGGAGGAGAGGGGACATCTGCTCGAATTCATCCGGACTCAGTGAGGTGAACGACATGAACCGTAGAACCTATTGGCTGTTGAGCGTACTGGTCATCGTCTCGGTCGGTTCCGTGTTCGTCAGCGGTGCCATGGGGCATGGCGACGAACGCGAGGATCAGGCGCGCTGGAAACGCGAGTGGAAGGACATGCCGCGTGCCGTGGCGGCCGTAACCAACGATCACTATGCGAACGAATGCGGCGCCTGCCACATTGCCTATCCGCCGGGTCTGCTGCCGTCGCGTTCCTGGAACCGCGTCATGGCGGGACTCGAAGACCATTTCGGCGACGACGCCAGCCTGCCGCCCGAGACGGCGGAGATCATCGCGGCCTACCTGGACGACAATGCCTCGGATCGTGCCGGTTCGCGCATCGGCGCCAAGATCGGCCGCAGCATCGGCCTGTCGGAAGCACCGCTGCGCATCAGCGAGACCGCCTATTTCCAGCGCAAGCACGACGAAGTGCCGCAGCGCATGGTGCGGGACAACCCGAAGGTGAAGAGCTTCGCCAATTGCGCGGCCTGCCACCGCCAGGCCGAGTCGGGCGTGTTCGACGAACACGACGTGCAGGTGGCCGGTTTCGAACAGGCGCGTTTCTGATGTGATCCACCTATGGACGGCGCGCACGGAAGGGCGCCGCGGGAGAGACGTGAGCCATTGCAACTGCATTTCGAATTCAGTGGAGTGGGGAATGAAAGGTACATACGGGTTGACCTCGGTGGTCGCCATCCTGATCGGCGTCTTCCTTGTCATGGGTCACGCGGCGGGTGATGAGGATCCGGAGGACCGGGATTACGAGCGGTGGAACAGTGAATGGCGGAGCATGCCGCGCAACGTCGCACCGGCGACCAACGACGTGTACGCACGCGAGTGCGGTTCCTGTCACATGGCCTATCCGCCGGGGCTGCTGCCGGCTCGTTCGTGGGAACGGGTGATGCGGGAGCTGCCGAGTCATTTCGGCGACGACGCGAGCCTGC
>JAQVJI010000143.1 GCA_028695255.1 Chromatiales bacterium
CGCATCGATCATTACCTGACGCTCTGGCGACAGGACGCGAATTCGACCTACTTCGAGGCCATGCGGCGCAGCATGGCACCGCTGCCCGAATTCGTCGTCCCGGCCGCGTTGCGCTGGTCGCTCGTCGGTATCGCTGCCCTGCTCGCGCTGTTCGCCCTCATGAGCCTGCTGCTGCGCTGGCAGGTACGCCGCCGCACGGCGGAGCTTGCGCGCACCAGCCGGCGCCTGGATCAACTGCTCGATGCGAGCCCAGTGGTGCTGTACCTGCTGCATCAGGACGAGGACGGCATACGCCCGCAATGGGTCAGCGACAACATCGCGCGTCTGTTCGGATTCCGCCCGGAAGAGGTCCTCGCGCCCGCGTGGTGGGCTTCGCGCCTGCACCCGCAGGATCGCGAAGCGGCATTTGCGGCTTTGTCCCTGTTGCCGAATCAAAACCATCTGGTGCACGAATACCGTCTGCTCGACGCCGAGGACCGCGTGCGCCACATCCGCGACGAGATGCAGTTCGTTCCAGGCCAGCCGAACCAGATCGTCGGCAGTTGGAGCGATCTGACCGAGTCGCGCGAACAGGCCGACCGTCTGAGTTTCCTCACTCATCACGACCCGCTCACCGGCCTGCCCAACCGGGTGCTGTTGCACGACCGCCTGGTGCACGCACTGCATCGTGCGCAACGCGAACTGACGTCGCTGTCGCTGCTGATCATCGATCTCGACCGGTTCAAGAACGTCAACGACACGCTGGGTCACCCGATCGGCGACGAAATGCTGATCGCGATCGCCCGCCGCATGGAGGCGGTCATCCGCACCGGCGATACGCTGGCGCGCATCGGCGGTGACGAATTCGCCTTGCTGCTGGAGAATCACGCCGGTGCGCATCAGGCATCGCTGGTCGCGCGCAAGCTGCTGCATGCCTTCGCAGCACCGCTGGAGATCGGCGGCCACCAGCTCGTCATCACGGCGAGCATCGGCATCGGCCTGTTTCCGGACGACGGCGACGACGCCGACACCCTGCTCAAGCACGCCGAACTGGCGCTGTACGAGGCGAAGAACCAGGGCCGCAACAGCTTCCGTTTCTTCGACCCCGCGCTGTCGAGCGGCGTGCTGGAACGTCTGGTGATGGAAAACGCGCTGCGGGGCGCGGTGGATCGCGACGAACTGGTGCTGCACTACCAGCCGCAGATCGATCTCCACACCGGCGCGCTCACCGGCGTCGAGGCGCTGGTGCGCTGGCAACATCCCGAGATCGGGCTGGTGCCGCCGATCCAGTTCATCCCGCTGGCGGAGGAGACCGGTCTCATCGGCGACATCGGCGCCTGGGTGCTGCACGAGGCCTGCCGGCAGATGGTCGAATGGGGTGCACACGGCCTGCGGCTCGCGCGCGTGTCGGTGAATCTGTCGGTACGGCAGATCGAACGCGGCGACGTGTGGCAGCAGATCGCAGCCGTGCTGGCCGACACCGGACTGGATCCGCATCGGCTCGAACTGGAAGTCACCGAATCCATCATCATGCACGACCCGGACAAGGCCACCGCCGCGCTCTCCCGTTTCAAGGAACAGGGCGTGATGCTTGCGGTGGACGATTTCGGCACCGGCTATTCGAGTCTCGCCTATCTGCGGCGCCTGCCGATCGACCGCCTCAAGATCGACCGTTCCTTCGTCCACGACATCGGCAGCAATGCGGGCGACGAGGCGATCTGCCGAGCGGTGATCGGACTCGCCCGCAGCCTGGAACTGGAGACGGTCGCCGAAGGCGTGGAACGCGAAGAGCAGGCGGTGTTCCTGCGCAACGAAGGTTGCGAGATCGCACAGGGATATCTGTACGGGCGGCCGCTACCGGCGGAGGAACTGTTCGCCCGCTACGGTGCGACGGCGACCGAGCCATAGCAAACCGTTGCAATATCCGGCCGGCGTCGGCGCTTCAACACATCGTGGAGAATCGGTGATACCAGACGACGCATGACTGCGCGCCCGACAGCGCCGTCCCGAGCAGGCACTCCGGCACGCCGGACGGTCCGGCGAAGCTGGACGGATTCGTGGCGTGCACGTTCGTGTCCGGATCGAAGGCGGAATAACCACCTGCCGTATCGAACGCGATGTCGGTAATCGTGATCTCGCCGCCGGCGCCGTTGCTGACCCAGACGTAACCGATCGCACCGCAATACGGGAAGCTGTAGTCCGCGACGTAACTCCTTTCCGGAATATCCGCCGGGCTCGCCGTCATCGGGTACGGATCGGGCTGATCGTTGAAGGCAAGACCTGCATCGGAATACAGCGCAGCGCTGCCAAGGCAGACCGTCCCCAGCGCCAGCAAGGCCACGCCGTCCAGCTTCCGCTTGCGCAGAAAATCGAACGCGAGCAACGACATCGAGATGCCCGCAATGGCGAGCACCCAGGACGATATCGGCACCCCGGCGGCATCCGAATAAGTGATGATGACCTGTGCCGACGCGGCCTGCGTCGCGCCCGCGAGTGCCAATGCCGTGATATGCGAAAGAAGATGGCGTAGCTTCATGGTCGTCGTTTCATCTCATGGTTGAAGGAAATCGAACTCCTGCGATCGGCTGCGACCGGCGGGTGCGGCCATCGCAGCGAGCGGCGCGATCCGCGAGGCGATCCTGCCCGATGCGCGTGAAGACATTTCGTCGCCGCTTCAATACACTGCCGCCAGTTTGTCGGACCATCGTCCTAATACCGTCCCAATCCACACGGACGCTTCACGTCGGGCTCGCTCGCCCGGCGCAAGCACGACATGCGTGGCGCCATCGCGGCGCATGGTGTGGAGCCCCGATCTGATATGACATGACCACGCGAATCGAATTGAGCGGCGGCTTTCGTCTCCTGCGGGACGGCGCGACCGTTACCGTTGCCTACCAGCGCGCCCGCGCCCTGCTCGCCTATCTGGCGCTGGAACCGGGCCGGCATACGCGCGAACGGCTGGCCGATCTACTCTGGCCGCACGAATCCCACGACGCGGGGCGCGAGAACCTGCGCCGCATGCTGTCCGTCCTGCGTGAGGCCTTGGGTCCGGAGCGGGCCGCCCTGGCGGCCGATCGCGTGGCGGTGTCGCTGGCGCTCGGGGATCGTCTGACCTGCGATGCAAGCGAAATCCTGGTGCCCTCCGCCAGTTGCTGCGGACTCTGCGATCCGGTCCGGCGCACGCTCGGCCTCGCAGATGCCGAACGGCTGGTCGACGGCTACCGGGGACCGCTGCTGGCGGATCTCGATCTGAGCGACGCCCCGGATTTCAGCTACTGGCTCGACCTGCGCCGCGAGAACCTGACGCGGCGTGCGATGGTCCGTCTGGAACAACTCGCGACCTGCCTGGAGAAATCCGGCGACCGTGCCGGCGCGCTGCTTCGGCTACACCAACTGGTCGATCTGGACCCGGCCAACGAAACCGCGCACATGCGTGCGATGACGCTCCTGGCCGAGGACGGCCGGCCAGCCGAGGCGCTGGCTCAGTACGAGACCCTGCGGCGCCATCTCGCCGACGAACTGGGCAGCGCACCCGGACCGGCCTGCACCGAACTCGCCGCTGCCATCGAGGCCAGCCGGACGTCGGATGCGGATCGCTCCCGCGCGGTGCCGGACCGACGTCCCCTCACGGTGCTCTGCCTGCGCGTGGTCTGCGACGGGATGGATGAGGACGATGAGGACGATGCGGTCGAACGCATCGCCGCCGAACTGCCCCGGCTTTCCGGCCATGTGACTCAGGCCGGCGGGCACGCCGACCCCGTCCTGGCCGGCACGCTGGTGGCGTGGTTCGGCTGGCCCGAGGCGAGGGAGGAAGCGGCGCGGCATGCGGTCGACTGCGCGCTGACGGCCCGAGGACCGGACACCGCCGTCGGCATCGAAACCGGCATGGCGGTCTGTGACCCCTCGGGTGGACTGGCCGATCTGGCCGGACAAGTGACGCGCACCGCGCTCGATCTGGCCGGACGCGCACCGGCCGGACAGGCATGGATGGGCAGCGGCACGGACGACGCGACCCAGGGCTGGTTCCGGCGCACGGCCGTCGCGGACGATGCCTTTCGCATCGAACGTCAGAGCGGCGCCGACTCGCGTCTGGAAGCCCGGCCCAGTCCGGCGCCGCTGCTGGGGCGCGCGGCGGAAACCGCCCGCTTGGATGCGGTCTGGCGGGCCGCGCAGGAGGGAGGTCATGCCGCCGTGCTGGTCCGTGGACCCGCCGGCATCGGCAAATCGCGTCTCGTGGCGGAACTGGCGGCGACGGCACGGCATGTCTTCATCGCCCGCTGCCGCCACGAACGCGCGCACACCCCGTTTCTGCCCATCATGACCTTGCTGTCGGAAGCGCTGGCCCTGCCGGACGGCCGCGACCGCGATGCCCGGCCGGCCATCGCGAGACGCTTTCCCACCCTGTCCGAACCCGATCGGCGCCGGCTGGCGGCGTTTCTGGATGGACCGGAAGCGGCCTCGCTGCCGCCGACGCCCGCAGCGCGCGAGGCCTTGATCGACAGCCTCGCCAGGGCCATCGCAGCTCTGCCCTCGACCCGGCCGCTGCTGCTCTGGATCGAGGATGTCCATTGGGCAGACCCCTCGACCCTGGCGACCCTGGCCAGGCTGATCGCGCTGGCGCCGCCCCGGCTGTGTCTGATCGTCACCGCCCGGCCGGCGTTCCAGCCCGCATGGCCGATCGAGACCATCGAGCTTGCCGGCCTCCCGCCGGAGACCAGCCTCGAACTGGCCACCCGCCTGGCGGGGACGGACCTGCCGGCCGACCGTTTGCGCACGCTGCTCGCACGCGCGGAAGGCGTACCGCTGTTCATCGAATCCCTCGTCCATGCCGCCCGGCGCGGCGACACCGGCATTCCCGCCACGCTGAACGAACTCCTCGCCGCCCGTCTCGATTCGGTGGGCGATGCGCTCGGTACGGCCCAGCTCGCCGCCACCGCCGGCCGGCGGTTCGGCCTCGATCTGCTCGAACGCGCCGCCCAGAACGACCCGCGCACCGGACATCATCTCGAACGACTGCTCGAAAACGGACTCATCCGGCGCGAGGACGAACCCGCAAGCCTTGCATTCGGCCATGCCCTGTTCCAGGAGGCCGCCTATCGTTCGATGCCGGCGGCGACGCGACGCGCCCACCACGCCGCGATCGGCGACGCCCTGCTGGCCGGCACGCCCGATCTGGCGGAACGCGAACCCGCGCTGCTGGCCTGGCACTACGCCGGCGCCGAACGACACGACGAAGCCTGCCGCTATGCCATCGCCGCCGCACGACTCGCCGCCGCACGCCAGGCACCGGGCGAGGCACTGCAACACCTCGACGACGCGCTGGCCCATGTCGGCAGGCTGCCGGCCGGCCCCGCGCGCGACGCGATCGAACTCGACATCCGCCTCCGGCAGGGATCGCTGCTGGCGGTGCGCCACGGCATCGGCTCGCAGGAGGCGCGCGCTGCCTACGACCGCGCGCTGAGTCTCGCCGGGCCGGCCAACGACACGCCGGATTCGTTCCCCCTGTTGTGGGGGCTCTGGCTCGGCTCCAGCAGTTGGGCAGACCACGACGTCAGCCTCGACCTGGCCCATCGGCTCAAGCGGCTGGCCCCGCTGCGCACCGGCGATCCCTTCGCCCACGGCCACGCCCATTACGCCCTCGGCAACAGCCTGCTGAGCCGCGGCGAATTCGCCGCCGCTGCCGCGACGTTGGAGGCCGGTCTGGATGGCCATCCGACGGATACCAATCTTTCGCCCTATGGCGAAGATGCCGCCGTCACCAATCTCGCCATGCTGTCCTGGGCACGTTGGTTCCTGGGGCGGAACGATGCCGCGCTCGACGCCGCCAATCGCGCCGTCGAGCGCGCACGTTCGCTCGAACACCCCTACACCACCGGCTACGCCCTGATCCTGAGCGCCATCCTGCACCGTTTGATGGGCAATGCTGCAGCCGTGCGCCGGTATGCCGAGGAAGCCCATCGATTGAGCCACGAACACGATCTGGCACTCTGGATCGCCGCCAGCCAGGCCATGCTGGGCTGGGCCAGGGCCGCCGCGGGCGACCCGGCCGGATTGGCCGAATTGCTCGACAGCGCAAATCGGGTCAAGGACATCGCAGGCGGCATCGAGACCATGTTCCTGGCCCAACTCGTCGATGCCTGCGAACGGCTGGGCACCTGGTCCCAGGCGCTGGAAGCGGCCGAACTGGGCCTGTCCATCGGCCAGGCGAAACGGGATCGTCATTACGAGGCCGAATTCCTGCGCATCAAGGCGCTGGCCATCGCGGCATCGGGCGGGAGGGACGCGAGCGACCTGCTCAGGCAGGCCGATCAGGTGGCACGCGAACAGGGCGCCGTCGCACTGTCCAGGCGCATTGCCGCGAGCGCGGCCCGGCTGTCTTCCACCGGCCAGCAGTCTGTCGGACTTGGGTGATCGTAGCGAGCATGGTGGGAGAACGAGGACGAATGTTCACGATTTTGACGCGCATGGTGGTTCCATGTAAGGAAAAATCGGGGACGTTTGGACCGTTCTCCCTCCAGCGCAGTAGATCAACCCCAAGTCCGACAGGCTGCCAGCCCGCCAGCGGCGTGACGTCAGGCGCGATTGCCGCTTCAGCAATGGCGTCGCATACTATATAAGTATTACTTGATACTCTTATTCGATATTCCGAGGAGACGCCCATGAGCACCGACGACCTGCAAGCCCTCGCCCGACAGGCCTACGACAAGGCCATGCAATACGAACTGGATTACGGCTGCTGCCCGCAATGCGTGCTGGCCGCAGTGCAGGAAACCGTCGGCATCATCGACGACAGCGTGATCAAGGCCAGCCATGGATTGTCGGGCGGCGGCGCCTTGTCCGGCAAGGGTGCCTGCGGCGCGCTCACCGGCGGTCTGGTGGCCATCTCGGCCAAGCGCGGTCGCGACCGCGACAAGCTCGACAAGGGGCGTTTCATCAACAACTTCAAGAAGGGGGACGAACTGGTCGAGCGTTTCCGCAACCGGTTCGGCGGCATCACCTGCGAGGAATTGCAGCGCCAGTTCACCGGCCGCACCTACGACATGTGGAAGGCAGAGGAATACCAGGCCTTCAGCGATGCGCGCGGACAGCAGTGCGCCATCGCCACCGCCACGGTCACCCAATGGGTGATCGAGATGATGTAGCGGCCGTCGGCAGCATCCGTGGGTGGCCGGCCCCCACACGTAGCCCGGATGCAGCGCAGCGGAATCCGGGGGTGGTTCGGCGGCGACACCGCCTTCCCCGGTCCCGGATTTCATTTCATT
>JAQVJI010000144.1 GCA_028695255.1 Chromatiales bacterium
GAATGTGGCCAAGAAATGGACCCGACCCATTCGGGACTGGAAAGCGGCACTCAATCAGTTCGTCATTCTGTACGGCGACCGGGTGCCTAACTGAATTCAGTTACACAGATTACTTGACATCCTCGCCTGCAAGCTCATCGATCAGCGTTTGCAGGAAGCGGGCATCATCACGCCTCTCATCGAACAGCGCTTCCAGTTCTTCAATGCCCTTTTGGATGAATGGCCGCTTGGTCATGCGCGTGCCCCGCTAATATCAGTGTCATTATCAACATTGAAGTGATGGCGCGTATAGCGGTGCCCCCCGTCTTGGTGAGGGCACCGATCTCGACCGGTTCGTGCAGGTCACGCGTGGCGGTTGCCCGCGATGCTTTGGTGATGTTGATGTAATTTTCGGTGCCAAGCCCGTCTTTGAAGCCGTCGATGTCCTCGCGGAACATGCGCGCGATGGCTTTCGCTTGCCGTGCATTGAGCGCACGGCCAACCCGCTCGTAAAGCCGTGCCTTGGCGATGGAAGTTGACCTGCCGCAGTTTCAGGTCGCCAGGATAGTCGTGAGCGTCTGAGTCAGTCCGGGTAATTCGGCGGTCACCGTCTTCCAGACGATGTCCTTGTCGATGTCGAAGTAGCCATGAACGAGGCGATTACGCATCGCGGTTGCGGCCCGCCAAGGGATGGCGGGATATTCTTCCCGCGTTTCTGGAGAAACCTTGTTCGCGGCCTCACCCAGCACCTCGATGGCGCGCACGAGAGCAAAGAGCAGCATGCGATCTTCGTCCAGCGCCGATCTGCTTCGTGCCTGTGCAAATTGAATTGCGGTTTGGGCTGCTTCCAGCATGTGTTGCAGACGTATGCGATCTTCAGGCTGCATATTGCACTTCTGCCGACCTGACGACGTTGTCTCTGAACAGGTGGCTGAGGTCGCTCGGCGTCCGCAGGTCGACTCGGCGGCCATGCAGTAGTTCCGATAGCTCGATTTCCATTTCCGCGAGACCGAGCAACCCCGGCGTTCTGCCCGTTTCGAACTCGACAAGCAGGTCGATGTCGCTGTCTTCGTCGGCAGTACCCTTGAGGGTCGAGCCGAACAGCGAGAGGCGACGGATACCGTGAACATGGCAGAATCTGGCCAGATCGGCGTCGGTGATGGGCAGGCGGGTCGTCATGGCTGTCTCGAAACGCTCTCGTTCGCGGCGGTGTCGTGAATGGCTTGAATCTGCCGTGCATTCAGTCGCATGCGGTGAGTGTATATCCCGTAGGGGCGGTTTTCCATGTAACGATCCGCGACAAAGCAAGAGCAAGTGCTGTTCGGGTCAGAGCAAAAGCCATGGGCCGAATGGGTGGGTGGATGAGCAGCGCTTTGTCCGCCGTAGGCTTTGCGTAGGAGCGACGGCAGGCGCGACGGCGAGGTTTCGACGCAGTGCCCACCCCTGTCGCGGCTGCCGCCGCTCTACGATCCCGGCGGCGGCAGGCGTTCCATCAGATAGCACAGACAATCCTGACGCACGACGCGCTCGTCGAGCGTGAGCATCGACGGCATCGCCCGGCGTGCCAGCAGCAGGCGGTCGCCGTCGATCCCGATCCAGTCTTCGCCCACGTCGCGGCCGGCCTCGTCGGTGACCTGCAACCTGCCGCGTCCACCTTCACCCAACCGGCCGAGTTCGGTGCCGGCCGCCAGTTCGCGGAAGTTCAGCCGTTCGATGTCCGGATGGAACATCAGGTCGGTATGGCTGCCGTCGAAGCTCAGTCCGACGTCGTCGGGCACCTTGAGCGTGGCCGCGGTATGAAACAGATCGATGTCGTGCGCGGCCACGGCATGGGTCGGTATCTCCGACAGGCGCAGGCAGGCCTCCAGATATTCGCTTGCATGTTCGACGCCGTGCATCTCGCCGGGGCGTCCGCATTCGAGCGTGACGGCGGGGCAGAGCGCGGCCATGGCGGCGCTTTGCACGCCGGTCGGCCGCAGGAAGTGGACCACGGTGCGGCCGAACAGCGTCGCCAGTTGCAGGAACGGGTGTTCCAGCCGGTTGACGCAGGCGTAGTGCGGATTGAGGCCGGTGTTGTTGTGGACGTCGACCGATGCGAATACGCCGCGTTGACGCAGCCGTTCGACGACGTCGCGCATCATGCGCGCCTCGGCGCCATCATGATCCTCGCCGCCGGGCCAGACGCGGTTGTAGTCCGGTTGGCCGTCGAGCCGGCGCAGGCCGTCGCGGGCGGCGGCGACGTTGCCGATGAACAGGCACAGCGCGCGCGGCAGCGGCTCGGGCATGCGTGCGAGCAGCGCCTGCACGGCCTGCCAGCCGACGGGTTCGTTGCCGTGCAGCAGCACGGAGACGAACAGCGGCGGTTCGCGCCGTCCGGGCAGTTCGATCAGGGTCGGGCCGCCGAGGACGTCGTGCAGTTCCTGCGCGTCGCGGTCGAGCAGGCCGGGCGGCAGGTGGTCGAGGTGGTTCAGCATGCGTCATCCCAGGTGTGTACCGGCAGATCGGTTTCCTGCTGCGCGAGATATGACGCGAGCAGGGCGTGAAAGTCGCGTCCGTGGCGAGCGACGAAACGGCGTTGCCAGACGGCACCGGTCCGACCGCTGGCGACGCGCCGCTCGACGATGTCGAGATACCGGCCGGCATCGGTGGCGTCGATGCCGAGCCGTTCCAGACCGCGGCGGGCGAGCGGCAGCAGCTCGTGCAGGATCAGCCGCCGCAGCGGACGGCGCGGTCCGCCGGGCCATTCGATCGCGGCGTCGAGACCGAGCCGCGCCGCCTGGTAGAAATTGTCCTTCGCCTGCGTGAAGGGCAGGGCAGACGCGGGTCCTTCGGCCAGCATGTTGACCAGACCGAAGAAGAACGCGGCATTCGCGATGTCGTCGATCAGGGTCGGACCGGCCGGCAGGACGCGGTGTTCGATGCGCAGATGCGGCCTGCCGTCGTCGTCGAAGCCGAGCAACGGTCGGTTCCAGCGCCAGATGGTGCCGTTGTGCAGACGCAGGTGCGCGAAGCGCTCCGGCGCGGCCTCCGTGTGCATCGGCAGCAGGATCGGGAAGTGTCGCAGATTCTCCTCGAAGCAGTCGGTCAGCGCGTCCTGCGCATAGCCCGAGCCGAAGCCGACGCGATGCAGGGGACCGCGCGCGGCCTCTTCGTAACCGCCGCACTGCACCGACTGCTCGAACAGCGGGATGCGCGTTTCGTCCCACAGGTCGGCGCCGAACAGGTAGGGCGAGTTGGCGCCGAGCGCCACCATCGGTGCCGACGTCATGATGGCCGCGTCGTAGTGCCGTGCCGCCATCGGCGCCGGAACCTGCAAATGGATCTGGAACGAGGTGGTGGCCGACTCCAGCATCACGTCGTGATGCACGTGATGCAGGGTCTCGCGTCCGACGATGTCGACCGTCAGCGGGCGCCCGGCGCGTGCGCGCAACACCTGTTCGTTGAGCGCCTGATAGCGCTTCAGGGCCGACATGTTGGCGAGACGGAGATCATCGGGGGCCAGGGTCGGCAGGATGCCGATCTGCACCGCGTGCAGTCCGAGTCCCTCGGCCGTCTCGCGCACGCGCCGCCAGGTGGCGGACAGTTCGTCGTGAAACGCCGACAGCGCCCTGCCGGTCAGTTCGCGCGGCCGGTTGTTGATCTCGATGTTGAAGCGCGCCAGTTCCGGCGTCGCCATCGGGTCGGCCAGTGCCTCCAGAAACGGCGCATTGCAGGGGGCCGGGCGCAGATCCTCGTCCACCAGCCAGGCCTCGATCTCGAAACCGCCGATGGGACCGCGCGAGGAATAGCCACCTTCGCGCTCCCGGTGCCGGGCAAGCGCGGTCTCCGTTTCCAGGGCGCGCCGGAAGCGTTCGACGTCGCCCGGTCCGAACTGCGTCTGAGTGATCTCCTGTCCCATGCCTGAAAGCCGTAATGACAGTATTTTCAAAATGATAGGCCATTTTGTCGGCGCTGCCTCAAGCATGGCCGCGTTGTTCAAGTGGCTTCTTGACAGACTCCAGATGTTGACCTAAGTCAATTTGGCTTACCACAACAAAAGCGAGATGGAGGAGGCGACATGTCTGACCACAAGAAAGAGCGGGGCATCCGTGATCTCTACGCGGAAGACCCCGAACGCGCCGACTGGCTGGTCTTCGGGCGCGTGCCCGACCAAGGCCGGCGCGGATTCCTCAAGGGCGCCGGCCTGGCCGCGATGGCCGCCGCCGTCGGTGCGAGCATTCCGTTCGCACGTCATCTGCCGGCCGGCCTGATTCCGGCCGCGCTGGCCGATACCACCACCGACTTCGCGATTCTCGGCAAGGAAGGCCTGATCGTGCGCAACGACCGGCCGATCAACCTCGAAACGCCGCCGACGCTGCTCGATGCCGACGTCACGCCGATCAAGCACTTTTTCGTGCGCAACAACGGCCTGCTGCCGGAACCGGTGGCCGATCCCGATGCCTGGAGCTTCACCATCGACGGCGAAGTCGAGAATCCGCTCACGCTGAGCGTGGCCGATCTCAAGCGCGACTTCGAGAACATCACGATCCAGGCGCAGCTCGAATGCGGCGGCAACGGTCGCGCGGGCTACAACCCGCCGGCCCGCGGCAACCAGTGGGCGCTCGGTGCGGTGGGCAACGGCGAATGGACCGGCGTGCGTCTGGCCGAGGTACTGAACAAGGCCGGTCTCAAGCCGAGCGCGGTCTATACCGGTCATTACGGCGCCGATCCGCATTTGTCGCAGGATCCGAACAAGCCGTCGATCAGCCGCGGCGTGCCGATCGCCAAGGCGATGAATCCCTACACCATGCTGGTCTGGGGCATGAACGGCGAACCGCTGCCCTATCTCAACGGCGGCCCGCTGCGCGTGCTGGCACCGGGCTGGCCGGGCTCCTGTTCGCAGAAATGGCTGACCCGCATCTGGGTGCGCGACCGCATCCACGACGGTCCCGGCATGACCGGCATGTCCTATCGCATGCCGCGTCATCGCGTGGCACCCGGTACCAAGGTGCCGACCTCCGAGATGGAGATCATGCAGTCGATGCCGGTAAAGTCGGTCATCACCTTCCCAGACACCAACGTCAAGGTGTCGGCCTCGCGCCCGCTGGAGGTGCGTGGTCATGCCTGGGCGGGCGACCGCGACGTGAAGGAGGTCTACGTCTCCATCGACTACGGCGCCAGTTGGCAGCGCGCGAACCTCGCCGCACCGGCGAACAAGTACGCCTGGCAGCGTTTCTCGGCCGCGGTGCAGTTCCCGGACAGCGGCTACTTCGAGATCTGGGCGCGCGCGGTCGATGATGCGGGTATTTCGCAGCCGATGGTCGTGCCGGGCTGGAATCCGCGCGGTTACCTCAACAATTCCTGTCATCGCATCGCGGTGGTGGCTGCATGAGGGGAATTCTGTTGACGGCCGTCGCATCTGCCGCACTGACCACGCCCGCTGCCGCCGAGGACTTCGGCGGCTTTCCGCCGGGCCGCGGCCAGGCCGAGACCTTTGCCACCTGCACCGCCTGCCATTCCACGGCCATCGTGCGTCAGCAGCGTCAGACGCGCGAGGGCTGGGACGAGATCATCACCTGGATGCAGGACGAGAAGGGCATGTGGCAACTCGAACCGCCGATGCGCAAGCTGATCCTCAATTACCTGGCCGAGCACTACAACCCCGACGTGCCACGCTAGGCGAACGCGGCGTTGCAGCGATACGCCCAGGGCCCGGTCCATGACCGGGCCTTTTTTGTCCGGCAGTTTTTCGCGGTGACGATGGAATAATTCATGGCGCCGTTGCGTCTTATCACCCAGAGAACGCACTCATGGTCATCCACTGGCTCCAACATCGTCGTTTGCGCAGCGCCGTCGCCGATCTGCGGCCGGACCTGTATCGCCTGGCGTACGCTTGGTGCCACGACGCGGCGCTGGCCGACGACCTGGTGCAGGAAACGGTGGAAAAGGCGCTGAGTGGATTGCGCGATCTGCGCGACGAGGCGGCGCTCAAGGGCTGGCTGTGCCGCATTCTCGCCAATTGCCATCGCGAC
The DNA here is from genome assembly GCA_028695255.1 of Chromatiales bacterium. GTDB lineage: Bacteria > Pseudomonadota > Gammaproteobacteria > Ectothiorhodospirales > Ectothiorhodospiraceae > JAQVJI01. The sequence continues at coordinate 5,991 of JAQVJI010000144.1, forward strand.
TGGCTGCGGCGGCGCCGCGACACCGTCGACGTCGACGAGATCGAGATTGCGGTCGAGGATGGACCGGAACAATCGGCCGAGCGTGCCCGTCTGGTGGCCAGCGTGCATCGCGCGATGTCGGCATTGAGCGACGATCAGCGCAAGGTGCTGACGCTGGTCGACCTCTCCGGCCTGTCCTATGCCGAGGTGGCCGCGGCGCTGGAACTGCCGATCGGCACCGTCATGAGCCGCCTGAGCCGTGCCCGCGAACAACTGCGCAAGCGGCTGCTGGCGCAGGAGGCGCCGGCGGTCGAATCCAATGTCATCAGTCTGGTGAGAAGCCATGGACAAGAATGAACTGCCCGGCGACGAGATCCTGAACGCCTTCGTGGACGGCGAAATCTGCGCCGAGGAACGCCTGCGCCACTTGCAGGCGCTCGGCGACAGCGAGGCCGCGCGCCGCAAGGTCTGCGACCTGTATCGGGTCAAGGAGATGGTGAATGCCGCTTACCGGCATCCGCCGCAACCGCGTTCGCGCCGGCCGTCGCGGCAACAGCGCCTCGGTGCACGGGCGGCGGTCGCCGCCGCGCTCATGCTCGGTTCGCTGCTCGGTGCGGCACTGATGTTCGGTGACCGCGCATCGATACCGAACGGTCGGGCCCTGCCGGTCGCGGCGATCGAAGCGGGCACCGTGATGCCGATGCGCCATGCCGACCGCATCCTGGTCCACGTCACCCACGACGACAGGGCGCGCATCCGCGAGATGCTGGATCAGGTCGAACACCTGCTGGTCGAGGCGGAAACGGCCGGCACGTCGCTGCAAGTGATGGTGGTCACCAACGGCGAGGGACTGAATCTTCTGCGGCGCGATACCGCGCCGTTCCCGGAGCGCGTCGCGGCGATGGCCGAGCGCTTCGGCGAACACCTGAGCTTCATCGCCTGCAACAACACCCTGCAACGCCTGCTGCGCGAAGAGGGTCTGCGGGTGGACCTGCTGCCGCAGGCGGTGATGACCGATTCGGGGGTGGCGGAGGCGATCCGCCGCCAGTCGAACGGCTGGACCTACATCCAGGTCTGAGCGCGTCCGGCATTGCGGACCGTGCCCGAAGGCGGTCCGCACACAAACCCGGAAAGTCCATTAGGAGACGCGCCCTCGCTTGATCCTTGAATCCACAAGGCATTTTCCTCAGTCGGCAATACGGCCCGGTATTGCGCTTCTTCGGAAAATGCCTTGTGAATCCAAATCTCGG
>JAQVJI010000145.1 GCA_028695255.1 Chromatiales bacterium
CAGTTCATCCACAAGCCCTGGCGGCCGGAGGCGCTGCTGCTCACGGTCAAGGGCGCGGCGCGGCTGTTCCAGCTCCAGCGCGACAACGAACTCCTCAACATCGAACTCCGAACGCCTGCGCCAGCGCTTCGGCGACCAGCAGATCGTGCGTGCGGCGAACAGCCCGCTCAACGCGATCTGCGAGATGACCTGGAAGGTCGCCGCGCACGACATCCCGGTGCTGATCACCGGCGAGTCCGGCACCGGCAAGGAACTGGTCGCGCGCGCGATCCACTATCGCAGTCCGCGCTGGGACAAGCCCTTCGTGGTCGAGAACTGCGCCGCGCTGCCCGAACAGTTGCTCGAAAGCGAACTGTTCGGCCACAAGCGCGGCAGCTTCACGGGCGCCTACGAGGACCGCGTCGGCCTGTTCCAGCAGGCCGACGGCGGCACCATCTTCCTGGACGAGATCGGCGATACCTCGCCCGGATTCCAGGTCAAACTGCTGCGCGTGTTGCAGGAAGGCGAGATACGCCCGGTCGGCGCGGCGCGGCCGGTGAAGATCGACGTGCGCGTCATCTCCGCCACCAACCGCGACCTCGAAGACGACGTGCGTCAGGGACATTTCCGCGAAGACCTCTACTATCGCCTGAGCACGCTGTCGATCCATCTGCCGCCGCTGCGCGAACGTCCGATGGACATACCGCTGGTGGCCGAAAGCCTGTTCAAGGACATCGCGCAAAGCCTCGGCAAACCGCTGCTTGGTTTCACCGACGCGGCGATGCGCTGTCTGCGCGAGTATCACTGGCCCGGCAATGTGCGGCAGCTCCAGAACGAGATCCTGCGCATGGCGGCGCTGGCCGACGACGGCGGTTCGCTCGGCGCCGAACTGCTGTCGCCGCGCGTGCTGCGCGGCGGCCGCGAGGACGAGGAGGCCGAACTCTCGCTGCTGGCCGGCCTCGACGGCAGTCTGAAGGAGCGCATGGAAAAGCTGGAGGCCAAGCTCGTGAAAGAGGTGCTGATCCGCCACCGCTGGAACAAGTCGCGCGCGGCCGAGGAACTGGGCCTGTCGCGCGTCGGCCTGCGCGGCAAGCTTGCGCGCTACGGACTTGAAGGAGAAGACAAATGACGGCGTTGGCCGTAGGGTGGGTTGAGGAACGAAACCCACGCGATGATCGCACCCGAAGCTGCGTCGTGTCGGGCTGGTCGTCCGCGTGGGCAATGCATCGCATTGCCCACGCTACCAGGCATTTTCAGATGTCGGGGGTATCGCCGACATGAATCTGCTCTGGCTCCAGTCCGGCGGTTGCGGCGGTTGCACCCTGTCGCTGTTCAACGCCGACGTGCGCGATCTGCCGGCGACGCTCGCGGGCTGCGGCATCGATCTGCTGTGGCATCCGTCGCTCAGCGAGGCGAGCGGTGCCGACGCGGTGAACCTGCTGCGCGATTGCATCGAAGGCCGCGTGGCACTCGACATCCTGTGTCTCGAAGGTGCGGTGATGCGCGGTCCGCAGGGCAGCGGGCGTTTTCACATGCTCGCGGGCACGGGTGAACCGATGATGGCATGGGTGCGGCGCCTGGCCGCAGTCGCGCGTCATACGGTCGCGATCGGCAGTTGCGCGGCCTTCGGCGGCGTCACGCGCGGTGGCAGCAATCCGGGCGAGGCCTGCGGTCTGCAATACGAGGCCGAGGAAGCAGGTGGTCTGCTGGGTGAGGATTTCCGTTCTCCGAGTGGCCTGCCGGTGATCAACGTGGCCGGTTGTCCGACGCATCCGAACTGGGTGATCGAGACCCTGGCCGCGCTCGCGCAAGGCACGCTCGGCGTGGATGACCTCGACGGCTTCGCGCGACCGCGTCTGTACGCCGATCATCTCGTACATCACGGCTGCACGCGCAACGAGTATTACGAATTCAAGGCCAGCGCCGAGAAGCCCTCGGATCTCGGCTGCCTGATGGAGAACATGGGTTGCAAGGGGACGCAGGCGCATGCCGACTGCAACATCCGGCTGTGGAATGGCGAGGGCTCCTGCACGCGCGGCGGTTATGCCTGCATCTCCTGCACTGAACCGGGTTTCGAGGAGCCGGGGCATCCGTTCGCCGTCACGCCCAAGGTCGCCGGCATTCCGGTCGGTTTGCCGACCGACATGCCGAAGGCCTGGTTCGTCGCATTGGCCGCGCTGTCGAAATCCGCCACGCCCAAGCGCGTGCGCGACAACGCGACCGCCGATCATCAGATCGTCACGCCGCGCACGCGGCGCACGGGGTTGAAATGATGTCGGCCGCAGAGGATGCCGTAGCGTGGGTCGAGGAACGCAACCCACGCGGTGTCGCGTCGTGTCGGACGGGTCACCCGCGTGGGCAACGCGATGCATGGCCCACCCTGCGGGATTGTGGCCAGGAACAAGGACGTCAATGACATGCCGCGACTGATCATCGGACCGTTCAACCGCGTCGAGGGCGACCTCGAGGTCACGCTCGACGTCGACGACGGCGTCGTGCGCACGGCCTGGGTGAACTCGCCCTTGTATCGCGGCTTCGAGCAGATACTGGTCGGCAAGGAACCGCTCGACGCGCTGGTCGTTGCGCCGCGTATCTGCGGTATCTGTTCGGTGTCGCAGTCGGTCGCTGCGGCGCGCGCGCTGGCGGCGGCGTCGAATCTGATGCCGCCGCCGAACGGTCTGCTCGCGGGCGATCTGATCGGCGCCTGCGAGAATCTCTCGGACCACTACACGCATTTTCACGTCTTCTTCATGCCGGACCTCGCGCGCGATGCCTATGCGGGCCGGGCATGGCACGCCGCCATGCGCGAGCGTTTCGCCGCCGTTCACGGCAGCTCGATCCGTGCCGCGCTCGCGGCGCGCGCAGGCTTCATGAAGCTCATGGGCTATCTCGCCGGCAAGTGGCCGCATACGCTCACGCTTCAGCCCGGCGGCAGCGCGCGTCCGATCGAGGCAGCCGAAAAATTGCGTCTGTCGATGCTGCTCGGCGAGTTCAGAAGCGATCTCGAAACACGCCTGTTCGGCGACCGGCTGGAGGCGATCGCCGCCATCGACGGCGTGGCGGCGCTCACGGCCTGGATGGATGCGCGCGCGCCGGCGTCCTCGGACTTCCGGCTGTTCCTCGAGGCTGCATACGACCTCGAACTGCATCGCGTCGGCCGTGCGACGGACCATTTTCTGAGCTACGGCGCCTATGCCGGCACGCAGGACGGCCGGTTGTTCCCGAGCGGACATTGGCAGGCAGGACGACTCGCCGTTTTCGATGTCGCTACCGTGACCGAGGACGTCTCGCATGCCTGGATGAACGGGCCGGCCGAGCCGCTGCCGCCGACGCAGGGCGTGACGCAACCGCTGGCCGACAAGACCGGCGCCTATACCTGGTGCAAGGCGCCGCGTCTTGCGGGTCAGGTGGTCGAGACCGGCGCGCTCGCGCGCCAGGTGGTGGCGGGGCATCCGCTCGCGCTCGACATGGTGACGCGGCACGGCGGCAGCGTGACGGCGCGCGTGGTGGCGCGAATGATCGAACTCGCGCGCGTGCTGCCGGCGATGGAGGCGTGGGTGAAGGCGCTCAAGCCGGGCGAGCCGTTCTGTCTGCCCTATGCCAGGCCGCCGGAAGAAACGATGGCGGTCGGCCTCACGGAAGCCGCGCGCGGCAGTCTCGGCCACTGGCTGCACATCCGCCAGGGACGCATCCACGGCTACCAGATCATTGCGCCCACCACCTGGAACTTCTCGCCGCGCGATGCGGCCGGCACGCCCGGCGCGCTCGAACAGGCCTTGGTCGGCCTGCCGGTCGCTGCGGGCGAGACCACGCCGCTGATGGTCCAGCACGTCGTGCGCTCGTTCGATCCCTGCATGGTCTGCACGGTGCATTGATGGAGGTGTACGCGTGAGCGACAAGACCAAGCCTCATCGTGAACCCCAACGCGAATGCGCCTTCGCCGGTTCGCTGATCTGTCGCGTCAGCGAAGGCGGGCGTGCGACGAGCGGGGTGCCGTTGGCCGCCGAGGGCGTGATCGACGAGTCGGTGTGGCTCGAAGTCATCCACAAGATGGACGAGGTGTACAGCGACCTCATACGCAATGAAATCGAACTGGAAGAAAAAAACCGCGAGCTGGAGAAGTCGCATCAGTTCGTCTACAGCGTGCTGTCCTCGATGTCCGACGTGTTGGTCGTCTGCGACGCGCACGGCGACATGCGGCAGGTCAATCAGGCCTTGTTGCGGCTGACCGGGCGCGACGAATCGGAATTGCTCGGACGGCCGCTCGGCGATCTGCTGGCGGATACGGAATCGCGGCGCTGCGCCGAGCCGTTCGCCGCCAAAAGTTATCTCGGCATCGAAGACTGCGAGGTGCAGTTTCGCACGCGCGACGCTGCCACGATTCCGGTGGCGGTCAATTGTTCCGCGCTGCGCGGCGTGCATCAGGAGTTGATCGGCATGGTGCTGGTCGGCCGGCCGGTGGGCGAACTGCGCCGCGCCTACGAGGCCCTGAGCGATGCCCACGAATCGCTCAAGCGCACGCAGCAACAACTGGTGCAGAGCGAGAAGCTCGCCTCGCTCGGCCAGCTCGTCGCCGGCGTCGCGCACGAACTCAACAACCCGATCAGCTTCGTGCTTGGCAACGTGTTTTCGCTGCAAAAATACATCGGCCGCATTCGGACCTATCTCGATGCCGTGCACGCTCAGGCGGATGCGGCGGAACTCGAGCGCCTGCGGCGCGAACTGCGCATCGATCCGATCCTGGCCGACATGGACTCGCTGATCGAAGGCACGATCGAGGGTGCCGAGCGCACGCGCGACATCGTCGAGGCGCTGCGCCGCTTCTCGGCCATGGACAAGGGCGACGAGGTGGCATTCGATCTCGCCGAAGTGGTGGAACGCTCGGTGCATTGGGTGAGCAGGACGGTTTCCGGACGCTTCGTGGTGCAGAACCATCTGCAAGGCCCGATCCCGGTCAAGGGATCGCCGGGACAGATGCAGCAGGTCATCATCAACCTGGTCAAGAATGCCTACGACGCGGCGGTCGACGGCGGCGAGGCACGACTCGACATCACGCAGCACGTCGCCGACGGTACGGTCGAAATCGCGTTCCGCGACAACGGCCCCGGCATCGCGGTCGACAGTCTCGGCCGCCTGTTCGATCCCTTCTTCACCACCAAGCCGGTCGGGCAGGGAACCGGTCTCGGTCTTTCCATCAGCTTCGGCATCGTCGAACGCCACGGCGGCACGCTCAGCGCCGCCAACGCCCCTCGTGGCGGGGCCATCTTCAGTCTCCGGTTGCCACTGCTCGACACGGCCTGAGTCATGCGATCGCCGCGGGCAAAGGCCCGCGGCGTCATGCGGGTATTTGCCGGTCGCTTTTGGCTGGCACGTCATGTGCCTGCTGTCTTGATACCTATTCGTTATTTTTTGCCCGCCGACGTGACGCAGTTCACTTCTATTAAGCGAATTCGTGTATCGTAAATACCCATACATCACGTTCATATTCCTGAGCGTTCTAATGCGTATTGCCCATCTGCCGATAACCCATTGACAACCACCCCAGCGGAGCCATCGCCATGAAGGTCAACCTCCCGATCACCGGCCGTGAAGTTGATTTCCCTGAAAGCGCGAACATCCTGTCGACCACCGATCTCAAGGGTGCGATCACCTATGTGAACCCGGACTTCATCCAGATCAGCGGCTTCGAGGTCGGTGAGTTGATGAAGAAGAACCACAATGTCGTGCGCCATCCCGAGATGCCGCCGGCGGCATTCGAGGACCTGTGGAAAACGGTCAAGGCGGGCAAGCCCTGGATGGGCATGGTGAAGAACCGTTGCAAGAACGGCGATCACTACTGGGTCAGCGCCTACGTCACGCCGGTGACGCGCAACGGCCAGGTGGTGGAATACCAGTCGGTGCGCACCAAGCCGAGGCGCGAACAGATCAAGGTGGCCGAACAGGTCTATGCCGACATCCTGAAGGGCAAGTTGCCGCTGGCCCTGCGGCTGCCGCGGATCGGTCCCCGCGTCAAGGCGATGCTCGGTGTATTGATTGGCGTCGTCGCCGGTGCGTCGGCCGGCCTGGCGACCGGCGCGGCACTGTTGCCGACGGCGGTATTCGCCGGCACCGCGCTGGTGGTGGGGGCGGGACTTACCTATGCGTTCCTGGCACCGATGGCGCGGGTCGCCGCCATGGCGCGCGCGATCGCCGACAACCCGGTCGGGCAGTACATCTACACCGGGCGGACGGACATGGCGGGCAGCATCGAATTCGTGTTGAAGATGCTGCAATCGGAGGCCGGCGCCGTGGTGGGCCGCATGGCCGACGCGGCGCGGCAACTGGCGCAGAACACCGAAAGTCTGGTGGCGGCGGTGGAACACAGCGCCGAGGGTATCCGTCGTCAGCAGGGCGAGACCGACCAGGTGGCGACGGCGGTGACCGAGATGGCGGCGAGCGTGCAGGAAGTTGCGCGCAACGCACAGAACACGGCGGATGCGGCGGACAAGGCGGACGACGAAGCGAATGCCGGCCGGCAGGTGGTGTCGGAAACCGAACAATCGATCTCGCGTCTGGCGAGCGAGGTCGAGAAGGCGGCACAGGTGATCCAGCAACTGGAAGCGAGCAGCAACGAGATCAGCTCGGTGCTGGACGTGATCCGCGGCATCGCCGAACAGACCAACCTGCTGGCGTTGAATGCGGCGATCGAGGCCGCGCGTGCGGGCGAGCAGGGTCGCGGTTTCGCGGTGGTGGCGGACGAGGTGCGGACGCTGGCCTCGCGCACGCAGCAGTCGACGCAGGAGATCCAGCAGATGATCGAGAAGCTGCAAGGCGGCGCGCGCTCGGCGGTGCAGGTGATGGAGCAGAGCCGCAAGCAGGCCGATCAGAGCGTGCAGCAGGCGCAGCAGGCGGCGGCATCGCTGGCGGCCATCACGCAGGGCGTCACGACGATCAAGGACATGAGCGCGCAGATCGCCGCGGCGGTGGAAGAGCAGAGTGCGGTGAGCGGCGAGATCGACCGCAGCATCGCGTCGATCCGCATGGTGTCGGACGAGAACGCCGAAACCGGCGCGCACAGCGAGCAGGTGGCGGTGAACCTCGCCAATCTCGCCAACGACCTACAGATGCTGGTGGCGCAGTTCTGGGAAAAGCGCCGCTGATCCGGCTACGGGTTCGGCCGCAGGTCGCGTTGCGAAACCACGTGACGAACGCGGTTTCGATATGACACGGTGCGTCAGATAG
>JAQVJI010000146.1 GCA_028695255.1 Chromatiales bacterium
GAACCGATCATTGCCGACATGCTGCAATCCATTCAGGCGACCTTCGATCAGATGAAGCGGGGCCACCTGCAATGAGCACGAAACCCGCACGCACGATCGACCTCGACGCACGCGCCACTCAAGCCGGATTCGCCGGCCTGGTCGGCGTGTCGCAACAGGCGATCGCACAACAGGCCGCCAAGGGCGTGTTTCCCGAGAACGGCAGCTATCGGGAATGGATCGTCGCCTACTGCGAAAACCTGCGCACACAGGCCGCCGGGCGCGGTGGGGACGATCAATTCGAGCTCACGAAGCAACGCGCGCGCCTGGCCGAAGCGGATGCCAGACTCAAGGAACTGGATTACCACGAACGCATCGGCAACCTGGTGGCCGTGTCGGAACTGGAGCCGGCGTTGATGAGCTGGGCATCGTTCGCCCGCGGCGAATTCGAAAACGCCTTTGAAGGCTTCGTTGCCAGTATCGAAAGCCGGCACGACATCACGATCGACGAAGCGGAACTGCGCGCGTTCATCAATCCGGCCTTGAATGCGATCGCTGCCTATCCGTCCAGGCTGCCGCAGCAGGACGATGAAGCGACCGATGCGGAACCCGAGTCGACCGACGACGCTACGCCGTCCCCGGCGCTTCCACCGGCGGACGCGCCGACTCGCTGAGCTTCACATCCGCCCCACACCTGGCCGCGCCCTGGGGCGCGGTCGGGCGTGGCGCTCGTCCACGCCGCGTCGGCACATCCTGCCGCTGCGGCGCTCCAGTGCCCCACGACGATGATCCCGCTGGGGCAACGCCACGCACGTTCGAGCTGCCCCACGACGATGATCCCGCTGGGGCGATCCTGACGGCATTCCATCCGCCCCAAGATCGGCGATCCTCGGGGCAGCATTCACGCCCGCATTCATCCCGCGTCTGCCGCTCCATCGGGGCGCGTGATGCGCTGCCGACAGGGCCGCTGCCCGTCGTCAGCCTGAATTCGCAGACGCCCACGGACGCGCATAGACGAAGTGCCCCAGCCTGCCCCAGACGTTTTTTGACTGTTTTTCGTTCTTGGGGCAGGAAAAAGCATATTTCATTCAATGACTTATGTATGCCTGCCCCAAGTGCCCCAACTGCCCCAAACAAAAACGGCATAAGCCGGGTTCACGCATCCCGAAAAACGCGCGGGGCGATGGGGCTGCAAGAGTTTCTTTGCGCGCCGACTGACTGAAATTTGATGCGGCTGCGACCGGACGGCGAGTGGATGGCCGGCCCGTCGTCGACCAGCTCAGGCAGCATCCAGACGGCCGGCACGCCATGCGGCAGATGGCAGGGCTGGATGTGGGCATGGGTCCTTCCTGGCCCTTGTCGCGGTATGCGGCCGCGAAAGGCGCGTAATTTTTGCAAAGCCGAGCCCCATAGGGGCCTTGTGGTGGTAGGCGGGACGGCCACCGGCAGGATCGGGCATCAGGTGGTGAGGTGGTGGGCTGCGTGGGTGCGCTTTGGCAGGGTCGCCGTGGTGGGTTCGGGTGAGCAGAAGGGGGCATGCGGTGTGGAGCTTGAAAATATTGTCGGAAGGGGTTGTCGGGGAGTTTCGCCAGCGTAAGAAAGTGGGGGCAGCGTCGGCAGTGTGTTGGTAAGTCTGCTGGTAACATCGAAAATGACGAGTGACTGAATATCTTGAAAAACAATATGTTGTGTGATGTGTATCGTGGAGACCCCACCATTTGAACGGTCAGCCGTCCGACAGAACCCGCATCGATGCGGGTTTTTTTGTGCCCGGCGGCCGGATTCGTCCGGCAGGGAGATGGTTGCATCGGTCGGCGCACGCGGGCAAGGTGGTCACGCGCGCGCTTTGGCGTGCTTGTCTCTGGTGCCGGTGAACATCGTGCGAGCGACGTCTGCCGCGCCGCAGTACCTCACTCGGGAGGGCGTTCACATGCTGTTTCGCCAGTTCTTCGAACCGATTTCGAGCACCTTCACCTATCTGTTGGCCTGTGAGGAGACCGGGCAGGCGATCCTGGTCGATCCGGTATTGCCGGCCTGGCAACGCGATCTCGCCGCGCTGGCCGAACTGGGTCTGACGCTCCGGTATACGCTCGACACGCACATCCATGCCGATCACATCACCGCCGCCCGCAGGCTCAAGATGGAGGCCGGCAGCCGCATCGCCCATCCGGCGCATGACGGGCTCGAATGCGTCGACGTGGCGGTGCGCGAGGGCGTGCCGTTGGCGATGGGGAGCCTGCGCATCGAGCCTTTGCACACGCCGGGGCATACCGACGGCCATCATGCCTACCGGGTGGGCGAGCGTGTGTTCACCGGCGATGCGCTGCTGATCGACGGCTGCGGCCGTACGGATTTCCAGAACGGCGATGCGCATGCGCTGTATCACAGTATCCACGACAAGCTGTTCAGCCTGCCCGGCGAGACGCTGGTCTATCCGGCGCATGATTACGCAGGGCATCGCGTCAGTTGCATCGCACAGGAAATGGACCGCAATCCGCGTCTCGGCAACGCACGGTCGCTCGATGATTTCGTGGCGCTCATGAACGGGCTCGATCTGGCCTATCCCAAATTCATCGACTTCGCGCTGCCGGGCAATCGGCGGTGCGGCGTCTGTCCCGACGACGTGCCGGAAGACCTGATGCAGTACTGCGATCGCATCGGTGAAAGCCGTCAGGGATGAGCCAGTGGTGGTACTGCCCGGCGGCGGGCCGGGTTTGCCCGTGAAGGCGTCGCCGTATTTCATGGCCGGGCTGGAACGCTTCGAACGCTTTCCCGGCTCGCCGGACGCGCGCCTGCTCGAACGCAAGCTGGCGCAGAAGGGCGCGCACAACATCGCCTGGTTGTATACGAGGCGTCAGGGCATCTTCACCTCCGGTCGGCGTCCGCTGCGTGAGCTGGAGGATTTTCGCGGTATCAAGCTGCGCGGGGTCGCTGCTGTTCGTCGTGCAGGGCGATCTCGGCGCAGTGGTGTTCGGCGAACTCAACCGCTATCTGCTGGTTTCCATCCCGCCGTTCGCGCTATGGCTGCCTGACACGCGTTTCGGATGAAGGTCTCGGGAGGGATTGACGACATGAAGGTGTGGCCGCTGGCGCTTGGCATCTTCTTCCTGATGTTGCCAGTGACGGCGATGGTGCCGCTGCTGCATCAGCTGACGGAGGGCCGCCATCCGGGCCTGTCCGAACTCGACCGGCACCTGTTCATGAGCGTCAACATGGCCGGCGGCCTGCTGTTCGCACTCGTGGCCGGATTGATGTCCGACCGTCTCGGCCATCGCAAGCGTCTCATCGTGCCGGCGCTCATGGTGAATGGTCTCGCGCTGTCGTTGATGCTGCTGCCCTGGTCCTATGGCGGACAACTGCTGTTGCGCTTCATCGAGGGCTGCGCGCACATGACGGCCCTGAGCCTCGCCATGACGCTGGCGGCCGACGGCGCGCGCCGCGGGCACGAGGGTGGTGCGCTCGGACTGGTCGGTGCGGCGATGAGCCTGGGCGTGGCGAGTGGTGCGGTGATCGGCGGTCGGCTCGGCGCACAGACGCCGGAAGACGTGTTTCTGTGGGGCGGGGCGGCGATGTTCGTGCTCGCGCTCGGCGCCGCGCGGGTTCTGCGCGACACGCCCGTGCAGCGTCGGCCGACCTCGATGCGCAGACTCCTCGGACTGACGCTCGAACGGCGTGGCCTGTTGCTGCCCTATGCCTTCACCTTCGTCGACCGTCTGACGGTCGGCTTCATCATCTCGACCGTGTCGCTGTACTTCGCGACCGAAATGGGTTTCCCGCCCGCGCGCATCGGTGCCGTGATGGCGGCGTTCCTGCTGCCGTTCGCGCTGCTCACCTATCCGGCGGGGCTCCTGTGCAACCGTCTCGATCCGGTGTTCATGATGATCGGCGGCAGCCTGTTCTACGGTGCGATCCTGGCCGGGCTCGGTTTTGCGGGCCCGTCGCTGGTGCTGCCCTGGATGATGTTCGGCGGCGTGGTCGCGGCACTCATGTTCGCACCCTCGCTGGTGCTGGTGTCGCGTCTCTCCGATCCGGCGCAGCGCGCGACCGCGATGGGCGGCTTTCACCTTGCCGGTTCGCTCGGCTTCATGCTCGGGCCGCTGGCCGGTGTGGCCGTGCTCGGCCTGTTGCGGGCTGCGGAGATTTCACCCTATCCGGGCGTGTTCATCGTGATCGGTGCGCTGGAAGCGGTGTGCGTGCTGGTCTGCCTGCCGTTCCTGCTGCGGCTGCACCGCGCATCCGCGCATTGACGGACGTGGCCGTCATGCGCGCGTACCCGGCATGACGAACCGCCGTTCGAGTTGCCGCGCCGCGATCACGATGATCGAGACCAGCAGCAGATACACGATGCCGGCGACGAGATAGGTCTTGAAGTACTGGAAGTTGCGCGCAGCCAGATCCTGCATCTGGGCGAAGAATTCGGTGTACTGGATCAGGAACACGATCGAGCTGTCCTTGAGGTTCAGGATCGTCTGGTTGGTGAGGCCGGGGATCGACATGCGCAGCACCTGCGGCAGCGTGACGAACCGGAACACCTGAAGGCCGCTGAAGCCCTGCGCGCGAGCGGCTTCGAGTTCGCCATGGTCGAGACCGTTGTAGGCGGTCATGAGATAGCGCGCGTTGTAGGCTGCGACGTTCATGGTGAAGCCGATGACGGACACGGTGAGCGGCGACAGGCGCAGCCCCCATTGCGGCAGGCCGTAGTACATCAGGAACAGCAGCACGATGAGCGGCGTGCCGATGAAGAAGGAGATGTAGCCTTCGGTGACGCGGCGGTACAGCCGGTTCGGGCTCAGCGTCAGGTAGAACACGAACACGCCGCCGATCAGGCCCGTCACGGTGATGATGACGGCCAGCAACACGGTGTTGCCGAGGCCGGCGAGAATCTGCGGCCAGTAGTCCAGCGCGTCGTGCAGGAACGACAGCCAGCCGCTCATCGGTCCTGCGGTCCGTGACCGAAGAATGCGCGGATGCGCGGGTCGTCATGGTCGCTGAACATCTGATCGGCGCCGCCCTCGGCACGCACGCGGCCCTCGTCCAGGAACAGCACGCGATCCGAGATGTACTTGGCCAGGAACAGGTCGTGCGTGACGCAGAGCATGGTCACGTTGTCGAGGTAGAGCTGGTTGATGACGGCGACGATCTCGCGCGACATCAGGGGATCGAGGGCGGACGTCGGCTCGTCGAAGAACAGCACCGCCGGGTCCATCGCCAGCGCGCGCGCGATCGCCACGCGCTGTTTCTGACCGCCGGAGAGCTGCGCTGGATACTTGTCCGCGTGCTCGTGCATGTTCATGCGCCGCAGCTCGTGCATCGCCTTCTCGTTGGCCTCGCGCGCCGGCATGTGGCGCAGCTTGCGCAGGCCGAGCGTGACGTTCTCCAGCGCGGTCAGATGGCGGTAGAGCGCGAAGTGCTGGAACACGAAGCCGATGCGCTGGCGCAGCGCGCGCACGTCGGTGTCCGGGCGCGTCACGTCCTCGCCGCGGAAGATCACCTGGCCCGAGGTGGGGTCGATGAGCCGGTTGAGACAGCGCAGCAGGGTCGACTTGCCGCAGCCGGACGGCCCCATCACGACCTTGACCTGTCCTTCCTCCAGATCGAGGTCGACGCCGGCCAGCACGGTCTTGCCGTCGTATTCCTTGACCAGGTTTCTGACTTCGAGCAGTGCCATCGCGTCGCCTCAGGGCGGGGTCAGGCCGGGTACGCGGAAGCGCCGTTCGAGCGCCCGCACCGCGACCAGGATCAGTTTGTAGATGGCGAAATACAGCAGTCCGATCGCGAGATAGATCTCCAGTCCGCGCAGGGTCGTCGCCGCGAGCGCCATGGCCTGTTTCATGATGTCTGGGATGCCGACCGTATAGGCGAAGGGCGAATACTTCAGCACGGTGGTGAATTCGTTGAGCATGCCCGGCACCGAGAAACGCAGCATCTGCGGAACCTCGATCGAGAGCAGGATTTGCAAACGCGACATGCCCATCGCCTCGGCCGCCACGATCTCGTTCTGGTCGATGGCGTCGAGCGCGCCGCGGAACACCTCGGCCAGATAGGCACCGGCGATCAGGCCCAGACTCAGCATCATCGCGCCCAGCGGCGGCACGCGGATGCCGATGCCCGGCAGGCCGAAGAAGACCAGGAACAGCAGCACCAGCACCGGCACGCCGCGGAAGACGTAGGTAAAGCTGCCGAGCAGGAACTGCAACGGCCGCGAACGCACGCGGGAAAGCATCGCCACCAGCAGGCCGACGGCCAGACCGGTGGCGATGCAGGCGAGCGTCACCAGCAGGGTGTAGCCGGCGCCCGCCGCCAGCAGCGTGAGGATCTGCAGGAAGCTCATCGGGCGCCGGCCCGTGCCGTCAGTTCATCCACTTGTCGATGATGGCCTGGAGACCTTCGGGGCCGAGTTCCGCCAGATAACGGTCGAAGTCATCGCGCAGCGCCGAGCCCTTGGGGAAGGCGTAGCCGAAGCGGTCGAAGCCCGTGAATACGTAGGCATCCTGGTACGGCTGGGTCTTGCGATAGACCGAGGCCACGGTGCCGTCGAGGAAGGCGAGGTCGATGTTGCCATTCTGGAGATCGGCCAGCACCTCGTTGTAGCTCGGATACATCTTCACCTTGTCGAGGCTGTAGATGCCCTTCGGTTCGAGATCGTTCTTGATGAAGTCCGTGTAGGCCATGCCGCGCGGATAGCCGACGGTGTAGTTCATCATCTCCTTCACGTCGTCGAAGCGGATATTCCGCTCGCTCAGGCCGACCAGATTCCAGGTGTTCTCCATGTACGGCTGCGAGAAGTCCATGACCTCCTTGCGCTTGTCGGTGATGGAAATGCCCGAGAACGCCACGTCCGCCTGACCGCTGGTCACGGCGCCGAGCATGCCCTGCCAGTCGTAGGCGGTGATCTTCATCTCGTAGCCGCGCGCCTTCACGAAGCCCTCGAAGAGGTCGAGGTCGAGGCCCATGGTCTTGCCGTTCTCTTCGTACAGATTGGGCGGCGAGGCCGGCGACACGGCGACCTTGATAACCTTCGTTTCTTCCTGCGGCTGGGAACAGCCGACGGCCGCGAGCAGAACGAGGCACAGCAGGCCCATCAGTTTCTTCATGGGGATTTCCTTTTATTGACGTGTGGGTTGTGTGGGGCTGAAAGTCTATATCACTTCGCCGGCCGATCGGATGCTGGATCAGGTGCCGAAACGTTCGCCCGGCCG
>JAQVJI010000147.1:0-4414 GCA_028695255.1 Chromatiales bacterium
GCGGTTTCCCACCAGCGGCTGCGCGTCAGGAACCAGCCCTGGGTGGCGGCGGCGAAGCAGAGCATGGCGGCGAGCGCGCTACCGGCGACCAGCAGGCCGTGGCCGAACGACGTCACGTCGATCAGCAGCAGTTGCGTGTTGAACAGGAAGAAGAACGGTAGCACCGCGGTGCGCAGGCTGTAGAGAAAGGCCTGCACGCCGGTTTGCAGCGGATCGCCGCGCGAGATGGCGGCGGCGGCGAAGGAGGCGAGGCCGACGGGCGGCGTGACGTCGGCCATCAGCCCGAAATAGAACACGAACAGGTGCGCGGCGATGAGAGGAAGCAACAGCCCGTTCTGTACACCGACCTCGACCACCACGGGTGCCATCAGCGTGGCGACGATGATGTAGTTGGCGGTCGTCGGCAGGCCCATGCCGAGCACCAGGCTGATGACCGCCACCAGCAACAGCATGAGCATCAGGTTGCCGCCGGCGAGGTGCTCCACCAGTTCCGTCATCACGAGTCCGAGACCGGTCATCGACACCGTGCCGACCACGATGCCGGCCGCCGCCGTTGCAACGCCGATCGCGACCATGTTGCGCGCGCCGGTGGCGAGGCCCTGCACGAGATCGTTCAATCCCTCGCGCAGCGCGCGCACGCCGCCGCCCTCGCGACGCAGCAACGCCAGCAACGGCCGCTGGGTGACGAGTATGAACATGAGATAGAGCGTGGCCCAGAATGCCGATAGTCCGGGCGACAGCCGTTCGACCATCAGACACCACACCAGCACCACCACCGGCAGCAGGAAATACAGGCCGCTGCGCAGCGTGTCGGCGACCGGCGGCAGATGCAGCACGGGCGCATCCGGAGCCTCGGGTTCGGGCAGGCGCCGGCCGGCGCTCCAGGCGAGCACGCCGAGATAGCCGAGCAGCACGAGCGCCGCCATGCCCCAGGAGGCGTAGGCGCCGAAGACCTGCCGGGTCCAGCCGACGCCGAAATGGACGATCCCGGCGAGGACGGCGAAGCCGCTGACGGTCAGCGCAATGGCGAGCAGCGCGCGCGCGATGCACGTCGGCCGCTCGGGCGCGATGCCGCGCATGTCGGCCTTCAGCGCTTCGAGGTGCACGATGTACAGCAGTGCGAGATAGGCGATCACGGCCGGCAGGAAGGCGTGCTTGATGACCTCGACGTAGGGTACGGCCGTGTATTCGGCCATCAGGAAGGCCGCCGCACCCATCACCGGCGGCATGATCTGGCCGTTGACCGAGGCCGCGACCTCGATCGCGCCGGCCTTTTCGGGTGTGAAACCCACGCGCTTCATGAGCGGGATGGTGAAGGTGCCGGTGGTGACGGTGTTGGCGATCGACGAACCGGAGATCACGCCCGTGAGACCGGAGGCGACCACCGCCGCCTTGGCCGGTCCGCCGCGAAAACGCCCGAGCAGCGCGAAGGCACTCTGGATGAACCAGTTGCCCGCACCCGCGCGGTCCAGCAGCGCGCCGAACAGCACGAACAGGAACACGAAGCTCGTCGACACGCCGAGCGCGACGCCGAACACGCCCTCGGCGCCGAGCCATTGCTGCGACAGCGTGCGTTCGAGCGAGGCGCCGCGATGTGCGAGCAGGTCCGGCATCCAGGGGCCGGCGAAAACGTAGCCGAGGAACAGCAGCGCGATGATGGCGAGCGCGGGTCCGAGCGTGCGACGCGTGGCTTCGAGCAGCAATGCCATGCCGATGCCGGCCATCACGAGGTCGGGCAGCGTGGGCAGGCCGGGGCGCGTCGCGAGGGCGTCGCTGAACAGGTACAGGTACAGCGCGCTGGCCGCGGCGAGCAGTGCCAGCAGCCAGTCGGCGGCCGGGATGCGTCCGGTCAGGTCGGGACGCATCGCCGAGCGCGCGGCGATCGTGAGGCAGAACGCCACCGCGAGTGCTGCGACGGCCGCGGCCACGCGATCGTCGGCGTGGAAGCCGGCGGCCGCCAGCACCGACGCCATCGCCGCCGAACCGAGCAGCCAGGGCGCGAGTCGCGGCATGAAGCCCGGCCGGTGCAGCGCGGCCGGAAAGGCGGTGAAGGCGAGAAAGATCGCGAAGGCGAGGTGAATCGCGCGCGCGTGCGTCTCGGGCACGACGAACCACCCGAGTTCGAACGGCAGCGGCGAGGCGATCCAGAGCTGAAACAGCGACCAGGCGACCGCGGTCAGGAACAGGATGCGGCGCGGCAGGCCGGCGGGATCGCGCGCGCCCTGTTCGGTGCGCGCCGCGAGTTCACTGAGCGATTTGTCGGGTTGCACCGGTCAGTCTCGCATGGGATCGCTCGTGAGGAGAGTAGGGTGGGTTGAGGAACGAAACCCACGCGGATGGCGTGTCCGGATACCTCACCCGCGTGGGCATGCTTCGCTTGCCCACCCTGCCATCTGGCCCGGCGGTTACCGGAACTGGCGACTTACCGCAACAATCCCGCTTCCCGGAAATACCGCTCCGCACCCGGATGCAGCGGCGCGCTCAGGCCGTCGCTGACCATGCGTTCGCGATCGAGCACGGCGAAGGCCGGATGCAGGCCGGTGAAGGTTCCGAAGTTCTCGAACACCGCCTTGACCACGGCATGGACGACCGGCTCCGGCGTGTCCGCGGTGGTGACGAGCGTGGCGCCGACGCCGAAGGTCTCGACGTCCGCGTCGTGGCCCGGATACATGCCGGCCGGGATGATGGCCTTGAAGTAGTACGGATTCTGCGCCACGAGTCCGTCGATGACCGGACCCGTCACCGGCACCAGGCGTGCATCGCAGGTCGCCATCGGCTCCTGGATCGCCGCCGAGGGATGGCCGACGGTGAACAGGTAGACGTCGATGCGGCCGTCGCACAGCGCCTGGCCCTGTTCGCGCGAGGGCAGTTCCGATGCGAGTGCGAAATCGGCGGTGGTCCAGCCGTAGGACTGCATCAGCCGCTCCATGGTCGCGCGCTGGCCGGAACCCGGATTGCCGATGTTGACGCGCTTGCCCTTGAGGTCCTCGAAGCGCTCGATGCCGCTGTCCGGACGCACCAGGACGGTGAACGGTTCCGGGTGCAGCGAGAACACGGCGCGCAGCTTCTCGTGCGGGCCGGCCTCGGCGAAGCGGTCGCTGCCGTGGAAGGCGTGATACTGCCAGTCGGACTGCGCGACGCCGAAATCCATCTGGCCGCCGCGCAGGCTGTTGAGATTGAAGATCGAGCCGGCCGTGGCCTCGGCCGAACAGCGCAGGCCGGCATCGCGGTCCTGGTTGACGAGGCGGCAGATGGCGCCGCCCGTGGGGTAGTAGACGCCGGTGACGCCGCCGGTGCCGATGGTGACGAAACGTTGCTGCGCCGTCGCGGCGCCTGCCGCCACGAGCATCGCCAGACCGGCGATCGTGGCCTTCAGAATGTGGTTTGCAGTCATGGTTTCTCTCTCGTTCTCATCCGTTCCGGCCAACAAAATAAAGTATAATTGCCGCCCTTTACACCCCAACCCTTGTATTTCATGGCACTTTCCTGCCGGAGTGACAGGCATGTTTCCGATCCAGATGAGTATTGCGGGCTATGACGACGAACTGTGGGCGGCGATCGAGAACGAGGCGCGGCGGCAGGAAGAACACATCGAACTGATTGCCTCCGAGAACTACGCCAGCCCGCGCGTGCTGGAGGCCCAGGGCTCGGTGCTCACCAACAAGTACGCCGAGGGTTATCCGGGCAAGCGCTATTACGGCGGCTGCGAATACGTCGACATCGCCGAGCAGCTCGCGATCGATCGCGTCAAGCAGCTGTTCGGTGCCGATTACGCCAACGTGCAGCCGCATTCGGGCTCGCAGGCCAACGCCGCCGTCTACATGGCGCTGCTGGAGCCGGGCGACACCGTGCTCGGCATGAGCCTCGCCCACGGCGGCCATCTGACGCACGGCGCCAAGGTCAATTTCTCCGGCAAGCTCTATCACGCGGTGCAGTACGGCATCGACGACGAAGGCTACATCGACTACGACGAGGTCGAGCGTCTCGCACTCGAACACAAGCCGAAGATGGTGGTGGCCGGCTTCTCCGCCTATTCGCGCGTGGTCGACTGGCAGCGTTTCCGCGACATCGCCGACAAGGTCGGTGCCTACCTGTTCGTCGACATGGCGCACGTCGCCGGCCTGATCGCCGCCGGCGTCTATCCGAGCCCGGTACACATCGCCGACGTCACCACCTCCACCACGCACAAGACGCTGCGCGGTCCGCGCGGCGGCATCATCCTCGCGAAATCCAATCCGGACATCGAGAAGAAGCTCAACTCGCTGGTCTTCCCCGGTACCCAGGGCGGTCCGCTGATGCACGTCATCGCCGCCAAGGCCGTGGCCTTCAAGGAAGCACTGGAGCCGTCGTTCACCGACTACCAGAAGCAGGTTGTCGCGAACGCGCGTGCGATGGCGGCGACGCTGATGGCGCG
>JAQVJI010000147.1:4514-7159 GCA_028695255.1 Chromatiales bacterium
CTGCTGGCGCTCGGCGAACGCGAGGTCGATGCGAGCCGCATCGGCGAGTGGGTGATGGACGAACTGCGCGGCCTGGATCAGGTCGCCTACATCCGCTTCGCCTCGGTGTACATGAGCTTCGGCGACGTGCAGGCCTTCCGTGAGGTGATCGAACGCCTGGAGCGCGACCCGACGCCGGAGATGCGCCGGCATCAGATACCGTTGCTCGAAGAGGAATCCGCCGAGCCGGCGGCGCCGGAGAGCGGTGAGCGGCGCCGCCGGCGCAAGGGCGGTTGAAAGACGTTTTTGCCACAGAGGGCACAGAGGAAAAGCAAGAATCATGTCTCTCGCTGAGAGCGCGGGGGCGCTGGGGAAAACCAAAAAGCATGGACTCAGTCCCCATATGTCCCTGCGTCCCGGCGTGCTCAGCGAGAGATATTGCTTACCCTTCGTGTCCTCTGTGGCCAGTAACTCATGGTTTAGACAGAAGCAGTTCGAGGTGTCGGTGAATCCGCACGGCGTCATCGAAGCGACCGATTTCGATCACATGGCGCGCGCGCTGCAACTCGCGCGGCGCGGTCTGTACACGACCGATCCGAATCCGCGCGTCGGTGCGGTGGTGGTGAAGGACGGTCGCGTGATCGGCGAGGGTTTTCATGTGCGCGCCGGCGAGCCGCATGCCGAGGTGCTGGCGCTGCGGCAGGCGGGCGAGGCGGCACGTGGCGCGACGGTGTACGTCACGCTCGAACCCTGCAATCATCACGGCCGCACGCCGCCCTGCGTGGACGCGCTGATCGCGGCCGGCGTGGCGCGCGTGGTGGCGGCGATGCGCGATCCGAACCCGCTCGCGGCCGACGGTTTCGCACGTCTCGATGCGGCCGGCATCGCCACCGCGAGTGGCGTGCTGGAAAACGAGGCGCGCGCGCTCAATCCGGGTTTCGTCAAGCGCATGCGCGACGGCCTGCCGTGGCTGCGCGTCAAGCTCGCGATGAGCCTCGACGGACGCACCGCGATGGCGAACGGCGAAAGCCAGTGGATCACCGGCGAGGCGGCGAGAGGCGACGTGCAGCGCCTGCGTGCGCGCAGTTCGGCCGTGATGACCGGCATCGGCACGTTGCTGGCGGACGATCCGTCGTTGAACGTGCGGCTCGCCGCGGAGACGCTCGATATCGAAGGCGTAGTGCGCCAGCCCTTGCGCGTCGTGCTCGACACGCGCCTGCAGACGCCGCCCACGGCGCGGTTGCTGACGCTGCCGGGCACGACGCTCGTCATGACGGCGGAGCGTGACGGTGCATGCCGGGCACGCCTGGAGACGGCGGGTGCCGAGGTCTGCGTCATGCCGGAGGTCGAAGGCAGACTCGATCTGCACGCGGTCATGTGCGAACTCGCGCGGCGCGGTCTGAACGAGATCCACGTCGAGGCCGGACCCTTGCTGTCGGGTGCGTTGCTCGCGGCCGGACTGGTCGATGAACTGGTGATCTACATGGCGCCGCACCTGATGGGCAGCGAGGCGCGCGGGTTGTTGCATCTGCCGGGGTTGGAACGCATGACGGATCGTGTGCCGCTGAAGATCGCGGACTTGCGCGCCGTCGGCGACGACTGGCGCATCACGGCGGTGCCGATGTAATGCGCCGAACATCGTGGGAGCGGCTCTGCCGCGACCGTCGCGGCAGAGCCGCTCCCACGGATCGCGAAACTGAGGTTCATTGCAGGATCGATATCATGTTCACAGGCATCATCCAGGCGGTCGGCACGCTGGCGGCGGTGGAACCGAAGGGTTCCGACTGCCGGTTGCGCGTGCGTACCGGCAAGCTCGATCTCGCCGACGTGCAGCTCGGCGACAGCATCGCCGTCAACGGCGTGTGCCTCACCGCGGTTCAGCTTGCGGCCGATGGTTTCGCCGCCGACGTGTCGGGCGAAACGCTGTCCTGCACCACGCTCGGCGGACTCGGCATCGGCGACCGCGTCAATCTCGAAAAGGCGCTCACGCCGACCACGCGCCTCGGTGGTCATCTGGTCAGCGGTCACGTCGACGGCCTGGGCGAGATCGTGGATCGGCGCGACGACGGGCGCTCGGTGCGCTTCACCATCCGCGCGCCCGACGCGCTCGCTCGCTACGTCGCCGCCAAGGGCTCGATCTGCATGGACGGCGTGAGCCTGACCGTCAACGAGGTGAATGGCGCCGAGTATTCGGTCAACGTCATCCCGCACACGCTGGAAGAAACGACCATCGGCCACTGGCGCATCGGCACGCGCATCAATCTCGAAGTGGATATCATTGCGCGTTATCTGGAGCGGTTGCTGCTGGGCGACAAGGCGGCGCAGCCCGGCAGCGGCGGCATCAGCGAGGCCTTTCTGGCCGAACACGGATTCCTGACCGGCGGTTGACACGACCGCCGGCCGACACAGACAGCGAACGACAGACATGGCATTCAACAGCACTGAAGAAATACTCGAAGAACTGCGCCAGGGGCGCATGGTCATCATCGTCGACGACGAGGATCGCGAAAACGAGGGCGACCTCCTGATGGTGTCCTCTCTGGTGCGTCCGGAGGACGTGAACTTCATGGCCAAGTACGGCCGCGGCCTGATCTGCCTCACGCTCACGCGCGAGCGCTGCCGCCAGCTCAACCTGCCGCTGATGGTCGGCGACACCAACGACAAGC
>JAQVJI010000148.1 GCA_028695255.1 Chromatiales bacterium
CGCGGCAGGCCTTCCTGAAGGCTCGGTTGCAGATAGACGTCGATCTCGTCGAGCCAGTCCAGAACCGGCTCGCCTGACGGCAGTACACCGTCGAACGTCACGGCATCCGCGATGCCGAAACCTTGCGCCAGTCTGCGCCAGGGTTCGGGATCGCCGCTGCCCAGGATGCGGAGTCTGCAATCCGGATGCCATGACCGGATTTGCGCCAGGGCCGCGATGGCAGTCTGGATACCCTTGTAGCGGCCCTTCAGTGTCCCGATCAAACCGAACACGACAGCCTTGCGGTCTGTCTCGCAGGCACGCGCAAGACGGGCGGTCAGCACGTCGGTTCGTGGCGGGGCGAGATCGACATCGGAACAGGCCGACACGATGCCGGCTTCACAGGGGTATCGATGTTGCAGAAAGGATTGCGTTACATAGGTGGCGAAGGGTGCGCGTGCCACGGCCTGGCGCATGCGCCGGCTCATCACCGGTGCGTAGAGTTTTCCTTGCAGGTTGCCGTAGTTCCACAGGGCGTCCCAGGCGCAGCCGACGACTTCCACCGCCCAGGGTTTGTGTTGCTGTCGTGCGACCTCGATGGCCAGCAGGCCGGTTTCGCTCGGCAGACGTGCAATGACGCCGTCGGCATTCGCGACCTCAGCATGCATGATGCGGCGGGCCGCCTGGCGATGCAGCAGGAACGCACCGGCGCCGGCGAGGTCGGGAACGAAACGAAAGGAGACGGCAGGTCGGCTGGCCACGTTGTAGTCGCCGGTTTGCATCCCGGACTGGATTTTACCTTCGCGGGCGACGACGACCAGTTCGTCGCAGATATCCAGATAGCGCTGCCAGGTGTTCGCGTTGAACTGTCCGGCCGATAGATAACGGTCGCCGTCGCGCACGAACCGGTGGTCGTGAGCGAAGACCAGGCGCAACGGTGCGTCGGCGTGCGTGTCCGGCATGTTCGAGAATCAGGGTTTGAGCCAGGCGCTGCAATCCCAGCCCAACAGCGATTCGAGGTCGCGGATGTCGTCGTGCAGGAGTTCGATGAGTCTGGCGCGATCCGCCTTGTCCAAGTGTGCCTTGTCCGGCGCCGCATTCTCGCTGATGTGGCCGGGCACCGGCATGTGGTCCACGCCGAGAAAGTCGCATATCCGGTCCAGAACGATCTGAGGCGTGTGCAGGAGGTCTTCGCTGCGCGCCACCAATACCTGCTCGGGCGGGAAATACGCATGGATACTGCGTATCTGCCGGGCGTACCTTCCGCGCGCGACATAGGAGAGGGTGCGGCTGCGGAACGATGGGTCGGCGGCGAGTGCGGCAAGCTCCTTCTGTATCGACTCCCGGAACGAAGAGACCTCTCTGATACCGGTCCTGACCTGCATGCGCCACTGCGAGAATGCCCGTTCGGCCGGATCACGCAGCACCAGAATCAGCTTCATGCGCGGTTCGTAGGCATGGATGCGTTCAATGGCGTGTGGCCAGTACATGTAGATCGGCGTCGCCTCGCCGAGCAGACGATGGTGGGGCTTTGGCCGAAAATAGCGGTGAAACTTCCGATAGTCAGGGGCGGTTCTGAAGTTCTTTTCGGCGTCGAAAAAATGTAATTCCTTGACGCCGGACATGCATATGTCGGGATGCAGATTGACGTACTCGTACAACGACGTCGTCCCGCCCTTCTGCGTGCCGGCGATGATGAAGTCGACCTTGCGCTTGTGCGTGACGGGTCCAAGGCTCCAGACGGTCCGCCGCAGGTTCTTCACCAGACGACGCTTGATCTTCCCGGCCATCTTCTTCACCGCTTGTCCTCCGGTCGGCTAGGCGAGTTGCTCCAGATGTCGAGGTCCAGGCCGAATTCGTTGGCGAGTCTGGCATTCCAGGGGGCGAAGTGGGCATCGAGTCGTTCGAGGGCCGCGGTCCAGGCAGTCGTCTCGTGGCTGGTGGGATGGCGTTCCTGTATACGGACATACCACCTGCGCAGCTGCCGTTTCGCCACCTGCGGGATGGCGGGCGCGACGAGCCGTCCGAGATGTTGAAGACTGCGGAATT
This sequence comes from Chromatiales bacterium, assembly GCA_028695255.1. Classification (GTDB taxonomy): domain Bacteria; phylum Pseudomonadota; class Gammaproteobacteria; order Ectothiorhodospirales; family Ectothiorhodospiraceae; genus JAQVJI01. The sequence continues at coordinate 2,029 of JAQVJI010000148.1, forward strand.
TCATGAGGATCGTCCGGTTGTGGTGCGGGAAACTGTAGTCGTCGTAGAAGGTCTCATCGATGCCAAGGCGCGAACAAAGCCGGCATAGCTCCCGTCGCGGATTCTCGATCATCGCCTCGAACAGGATCAGATGCAGGCGTTCGTCGCCTACGCTCTCCCGCCACCGGATCAGCCACTCGACATAATGTCCGTGTTCGAGCGCGTGCGGGAGCAGCGCTCGGCGGTCTGCTGCGACAAACGGTGCAATGGCCTGAACGTTTCCGTCCAGAAGCCGGTTCACGTAGGTTGTGAAGTCGAGTTCGGGCGATATCTTCCCGAGTTCTTCACGTGCATACAGGAACGCCGAGAGCATGCGTCGGGACGGCTTGCGCAACACGAATACGATCACGAGGTCTGACGACATGCCGGACAGGACGGCCCGCGCCGTCGCCTGACGATAATAATGCGTCGTCGCCTCGAATCGGAGGCGACCCGAACGGGGCTCGGGAAAGAAGGCCTCATATCCGCCGAGTCCGGCTTCATGTACGGTGGGTGCCGGGCAGTTGCCTATCAGAGGATCACTTTGATCCATCAGGAAAAAAGGTTCCTTGGGCAAGGATCCCTGAAGGTCTGGATGATCACAGAGCCAGCGGTAAAGAGAGCCCGTTCCCGATTTCGGAGGGCCTGCAATGACGAAATCGATCATGACGCGAATCATAACCGAAGCGCTCGAGGCGGCGGACGCCGATCCGAAAATGGCGATCCCCGCATGTGGTACCCTTGGCGCCCGCGCGTGCTTACGGAGACGGTAGTGGACGACACCCATCCCCTGGTCAGTATCGTGATTCCGGTGTTCAACCGGACGCGGCTGTTGCCCAGGGCGATCAGAAGCGTGCTGGCGCAAACCTGTCCCGATTTCGAGCTGTTGATCGTGGACGACGGTTCCGATGATGATCCGGCCGGCGCGATCGAGACCTTCAGTGATCCCCGTATACGGCTCCTGCGGCAGGACCGGGCCAACGCGGCCGTTGCCCGTAACACCGGGATTTTGGATGCGCGTGGGCGGTTCGTTGCGTTTCTGGATTCCGACGACGAATGGCTGCCGACGCATCTGGAACGTCGGCTTCGATGGCTCGAGGCCGATGTCGCCGATGGTGTGGCCGGCAATTACTGGATCGAATCGGAGGCCGGCCGTCGTCTGCGGCCGATGTCTGAACCCGGGCCGGCGGGGATCGATGACTGGTTGTGTCGACGCAACGGCACACTGGCCACCCCGACGATGTGTTTCCGGCGCGAGCCGTTGCTGCGGGTCATGTTCGATCCCGCGTTGAGCAAGCACCAGGACTGGGATCTGGGACTGCGGTTTGCCCAGCAATTCCGACTCGCCATCGACGTCGAGCCGACGGTCATCGTGCATCTGGATGATGAAACAGGAATGAGCCGCCGGATGCATCATGCCTCGACGGCGCACTTCATCTCGAAGCATGGGCAACGGCTCGATGCAGAATGCCGTGCGCATCTGCTGTTCTACTTCGCCCGCATGACCTGGCTCGTCGAGGGCCGCTCTCGGGAATATGTCGGCTACTTGAGCGAGATCGAACGTTTGGGTCACGCGGCCGGATGGCGCCTGTACCTTCAGGCAAGGCTGCTCAAATGGCCATGGGTGGACCGGCTGATTCCCGCCTGGCGTGGACTCAGGAAAATCTGGAACGATACAGTCCGATCCTCCGCATCCGTCCGCTCGGATTCCCCCGGGGAGCAAGGCCTGGCCTTGTTCATGCCGGGACTCGCCGGCGGTGGCGCGGAACGCGTGATGCTGACGTTGGCCGAGGCCTTTGCTCACCAGGGGGTGATGGTAGATCTCGTCGTATGCCGAAAGGTCGGCGCGCTCGTGGGAGAGGTGCCGCACGGTGTACGGCTGGTGGATCTGGAAGCAGGGCGTATCATCGCCAGCCTGTTGCCCCTGGTGCGTTACCTGAGAAGTGCCCGCCCCGCGGCAATGCTGGTCGCACTGGCGCCGACGAACTGCATCGCCACCGCCGCCCGTTGGCTTGCCGGTGCGGGCGACATGCGCCTGATTCTGGCCGAACACAATTCCCTGACATCGTCCCTGAAGCGTTCGCCTGATCCGCGTGACCGTGTGCTGCCCCTGCTGATGCGGCTGTGCTATCCTCGCGCGGATGCCGTCATCGCGGTTTCGACCGGTGTGGCGGACGATCTCGCGCAGGGGATCGGGCTCGATCGCAGGCGCATCGAGGTCATCTACAATCCCGTCGTGACGCCGGCGTTCGATGCGCGCGCGTCCGGGCAGCCTGACAGCCATTGGTTCGATGATGGCCAACCGCCAGTCATCCTGTCGGTCGGTCGATTGACCGCACAGAAGGACTTCCAGACCCTGATCCGTGCCTTCGCCAGAGTGCGCGGTAAGCAGTGCGCGCGGCTGATGATCCTTGGTGAGGGGGAGGATCGTCCGCACCTCGAATCATTGGTACGGAAGCTCGGGTTGGTCGGCGACGTGGCAATGCCGGGGTTCGTTGCCGATCCGCTGTCTTACATGCGACGGTCTCGTGCGTTTGTACTTTCATCCCGCTGGGAAGGTCTTCCCACGGTCCTGATCGAGGCCATGGCTTGCGGCACACCGGTGATCAGCACGGACTGCCCGAGTGGACCGTCCGAAATACTCGAGGCCGGAAGATGGGGGTGTCTCGTGCCGATAGGCGATGATGAGGCCATGGCAATTGCAATCGACGGTGTGTTGCGTGGCGGTGGTCCCGACGCACGGGGACGTGCGCGGCAGTTTTCGGCCGAATCGTCCATCGGGCGGTATCGATCGATCCTGTTCCCCGATGGCGTGTCGTCGTTCGGGGCGGCATTGCAGACGGACATCCGGTCATGACCCTGGCGAGATACGTCAAGCAGTCGTTCGAGCGTTTGACCGGGCTGCATCTGCATCGAACGCTGCCGCGTGGCGTCGATTTTGCGTACGACGTTGTACGTAGTCTGCCGCGGCTTCGGATCGAAACCGTATTTGACGTGGGTGCCCACATGGGACAGTCCGTCAGGGAATTCCGTCGGGCCTTCCCGGTGGCGGACATCCATTGCTTCGAACCCGTCGACGCGACGTTCAAGCTGTTGCAATCGATGCTCGCACATGATTCGCGATCCATGTGCCACCGGCTTGCCATGGCCGCCGAGCCGGGTCGGCGGGAGATCGCGGTCGGTGCGGAGTCATCCATGTCCGGATTTCGTGAACACGCAAATGGGCGTGATATGTCCGTTGGCGGCATCGAGATGGTCGAAGTCGATACGCTGGATCGATTCTGTGCCATGCATGGAGTCCTGCACATCAACCTCTTGAAGATCGATACCGAGGGCGGTGATCTCGACGTACTCAAGGGCGGTGAGGGCCTGATCGGATCGCAGTGTGTGGATCTCATTCAGGTCGAGGCCGGCATGAGTCCGTCGAATACCTGGCACGTGCCCTTCGATGCCTTTCGGGATCATCTGGCGGCAAGGGGGTACGCCCTGTTCGCGCTGTATCATCAGGTTCCCGAGTGGCCCACGGGAGAACCGCATCTGCGACGTGTGGACGCGATGTTCGTGTCCGGTCGCGTCATTGCCGACAATCGCGCAATCGTGGCTCCGGCCGGGAAATGAATGACAGCATCAGGATATGCCTGGTCGGCTGCTCGCGCTCCGGAACCACGATCATGCAACGGGAGATGGCTAGACGATACCGGCTGCTGGCATTGCCGGAAACGGCGTACTTTCTCGGCGCACTCGCCACGCCGCGCGATCGTGCCCTGCGTCTGCATCGTTTGCAACGCATGTCGACGGCATGTGCATCAGGTGTGGGTCGTTTCCGCAAGGCCGTCGAGTTGCTGGGCTACTGGCCGGCGCGCATCGGCATGGCGCGGCTCGTGGGTGCATTGAGTTCGCGCCAGCGGGCGGCTGTCGAGTGGTCTCGCTGGATGGATGCGGAGGCAAGGCGCGCAGGTTGGGTGGGCTGGATAGAAAAGACGCCGCGGCATTTCCGGCATCTCGACCTGATCCAGGGCATTACGCCAACGCCCCATGTGCTGTTCGTGGTGCGCGGCGGAAGGGACGTCGTGGCATCGATCGTGGATCGTGCGATGCGCTATCCCGAACGTTTCGGTGGTCAGGATGTCGACCATGCCGTCGACCTCTGGAACGATGCCGTTCGCGTCGCCGCACAGGAATCGCGGCGGGCGGGGGTCATCTGCGTTCGCTTTGAGGATTTCATTGCCGATCCCTATCGGATGATCGGGGTCGTCGGGGCACGCTTCGGGCTGGGAGCGCCTACCGCGCCTGAATGGCTCCCGTCAGATGCGCCGGACCCGTTCGTTCGGCGGCCGGAGCAGGAATGGCTCGCCGGTGCGGCGCAGCCGATTGAACTGCCGGAGAACAAGTGGTTGAAGGTCTTGTCGCCGGAGCAACGCGCATATGCGGACGAACGGCTCGACTTCGCGAGCTATCGGCGCATTCTGTTCACGCTCTGAATGAACCCAAGCAGCGTGTTCTGGAAACGAATCATCGCAGGCATCCTGGTTCTGTCGTGCCTGATCCTGGTGTGGATCGGTACGTCGGACCAGTTGTCATGGTCCCTGACGCCTGTTCGCGATGATGCGTCGGAGCTGCGTGCGATCCGCTTCGACACCAATCCGATCATCCGGCCCGGCATGCCGGGCCTCGTCGGCGACAACATCAACGGGCCGTCGCTGATTCGCGCGCCGTCATGGGTGGCGCAGCCGTTGGGTCGTTTCTATCTCTATTTCGCGGATCACAAGGGCGACCACATCCGCATGGCCTATGCAAACGATCTGCGGGGACCGTGGACGGTTCTGCCGGGCGGCGTGTTGCGCCTGGATCAGACGTCCGCACGGGATCACATCGCCTCGCCCGATGTTCACGTCGATACGGAGAAGCGGGAAATTCGCATGTATTTCCACGGTGTGGCGTCGGAAGGAGAGAAACAGTTGACCTGGCTTGCGACGTCGGATGACGGCTTGAACTTCAATGCCGGGACGGAACCGCTCGGACCGTTCTATTTTCGCGTGTTCCGATACGACGACTGGTATTACGCGATTGCGAAAGACGGAGATTGGGGT
>JAQVJI010000149.1 GCA_028695255.1 Chromatiales bacterium
GCGGTGGATCTGTACAAGGCCCTGGGCGGCGGCTGGCGCAACGGGAGTGAGGGTGTGTAGGAGCGCCCGTGGGCGCGATGGGATGGCACTGCGTAGATGCAACGCCATCGCGGCAGAGCCACTCCTACGCGCAACAAAAAAGGGCGCCCGAAGGCGCCCTTTTGGGGTCATGCACGACCGATCGAAGGATCAGAAGCGCAGGGCCAGACCGATGTTGAGCACAGGATACCAGTCGAAGTCGTCGACTTCGTCCTGCAGGCGTTTCTGTTCCTTGGCGATGTCGGCATTGAACTGGGCGGTGTTCGAGCACTGCGGATCAATCGAGGCATCGCAGCTTGCCTCCACCGTGGCCGAGCCGGACTTGAGCTGGGTGACGCCGAGGTCGACGTACAGGCTCAGGCGGTTGTCCTCATGCACCGGGTTGCCGTAGCCGATGCCGATGTAGGGCGCGAATTCGTTGAAGTCGATTTCGGCGTGGACCGGTTCGACGGCCGTGATGAGGTACTCGCTGTCGCCGAGATCAAGGGTGGCGCCGCCGCTCTTGGAGTTCAACGTGCCTTTCAGCGTGGTGTTGTTGTAGGCGAGACCGGCCGAGATGCGGAAGTTGTTGTTGAAGGGGTGCAGGTCGAGGATCAGGCTGGCGAGACCGAGATCCAGGTCGCCGTCGAGCTTGGTCTGCTTCTCGTTGTAGGTCGCCGTGCCGTCGAAGGTCATGCCGCTGTAGCCGATACGCGCGTTGAGATACGGGCTCAGGGAGGCGATGCCTTCCAGGCCGATGCCGGTGGTGCCGGCCTTGACGCCGACGGCGAAACCCTCGGCCTGAGCCGCACCGGCGCCCAGCAGTGGGAGCAGTGCCACTACGGTTGCAATCTTTCGTTTCATGTCATTCCCCTTGATGAAGTTGCGACGAATTCGCTAGTCGGTGCGAGACCGAGAGTCCAGACGATCAAAAGCCCGCAGGGATTATATAAGCCGCCAAACCGCCGTGGCTAGGCGTCGGCCAAATTTGTTCCGTCTTCCGCCGGCTGAGCAGCGGGAGGGGATTGTCCCAGGTTCAGCGTCTGCTTATGCAGTTTCGGCGGCCCGCATCGTTGAGCGCATAAGCCGGCTCTGTTATTCTTTCGGCCCGTCTGGCGCCTGCCGCCGCCCGTTTCCGGTCGATCCTCATGACGCGATTCATCTTCATTACAGGGGGAGTGGTCTCCTCCCTGGGCAAGGGTATTGCTTCCGCGTCCCTGGGCGCGATCCTGGAGGCCCGCGGCCTCAAGGTAACCCTGCTCAAACTCGATCCCTACATCAACGTCGATCCGGGCACCATGAGCCCGTTTCAGCACGGCGAGGTGTTCGTCACCGAAGACGGCGCCGAGACCGACCTGGACCTCGGCCATTACGAGCGCTTCGTGCGCATCAAGACCGGCCGGCGCAACAACTTCACCACCGGCCAGATCTACGAGAACGTGATCCGCAAGGAACGCCGCGGCGACTATCTCGGCGGCACGGTGCAGGTCATCCCGCACATCACCGACGAGATCAAGCGCTGCGTGCGCGCCGGCGCCGAGGGCAGCGACGTTGCGCTGGTCGAGATCGGCGGTACGGTCGGCGACATCGAGTCGCTGCCGTTCCTGGAGGCGATCCGCCAGATGGGCGTCGAGCTCGGGCGCGACCACGTGCTCTACATCCATCTCACGCTGGTGCCGTACATCGCCGCCGCCGGCGAGATCAAGACCAAGCCCACCCAGCACTCGGTCAAGGAACTGCGCTCCATCGGCATTCAACCCGACGTGCTGCTGTGCCGCGCCAATCAGCCGCTGCCGGAAGGCGAACGGCGCAAGATCGCACTCTTCACCAACGTCGAGGAAAAGGCCGTCATCTCGGCCGTCGACGTCGACAACATCTACAAGATTCCGCTCTGGCTGCACTCGCAGCGGCTGGACGAGATCGTGCTGCGCAAACTGCACATCGAGGCCCCGCCTGCCGATCTGTCGGACTGGAAGCACGTCGTGTCCTCGATGGAATTTCCGGAGTCCGAGGTCACGGTCGGCATGGTCGGCAAGTACGTCGACATGACCGACGCCTACAAGTCGCTCAACGAATCCCTGACCCATGCCGGCATCCAGGCCGGCACCAAGGTCCACATCCGCTACATCGATTCCGAGCGCATCGAGCGCGCCGGCATCGACTGCCTGAAGGACCTGGACGCGATCCTGGTCCCCGGCGGTTTCGGCAACCGCGGCGTCGAGGGCAAGATCGCCGCCGCGCGCTATGCGCGCGAGCATGGTGTGCCCTATCTCGGCATCTGCCTCGGCATGCAGGTGGCGGTGATCGAGTTCGCGCGCGACGTGGCGGGTCTGGAAGGCGCGCATTCGACCGAGTTCGACCATGACACGCCGGCGCCCGTGATCGCACTCATCACCGAATGGCAGGACCGCGACGGTCGCGTCGAACAGCGCAGCGAGGATTCCGATCTCGGCGGCACCATGCGCCTGGGCGGCCAGGAATGCCGGCTGGTGCCGGGCACGCTGGCGCACCGCACCTACGCCCAGGACCAGATCGTCGAGCGGCATCGCCATCGCTACGAGTTCAACAACCATTACCTGCAACGCCTGGTGGATGCGGGCCTGGTGATCGGCGGCACTTCGGTCGACGGCGCGCTGGTCGAGATGGTCGAGTTGCCGAACCATCCCTGGTTCCTCGGCTGCCAGTTCCATCCGGAATTCACCTCCACGCCGCGCGACGGTCATCCGCTGTTCACGGGTTTCGTGCGCGCCGCGCGCGAGCAGCATGAAAGGACGGGGGCGGCGGGCGCCGGCGTCACGGCATGAAACTCTGTCACTTCGAGGCCGGCATCGACCGGCCGCTGTTCCTGATCGCCGGTCCCTGCGTCATCGAGAGTGAACAACTCGCACTCGATACCGCCGGGCAACTGAAGGAAATGACCGAACGGCTCGACATTCCGTTCATCTACAAGTCGTCCTTCGACAAGGCCAACCGCTCGTCGGCGAACAGCTTCCGCGGACCCGGCATGGAAGAGGGACTGCGCATCCTCGAAACCGTGAAGCGTCAGCTCGGCGTGCCGGTGCTGACCGACGTGCATGAGGACACGCCGCTCGACGAGGTCGCGGCCGTGGTCGACGTGCTGCAGACGCCGGCCTTCCTGTGCCGGCAGACCAATTTCATCCAGAACGTCGCGCGCCAGGGCCTGCCGGTCAACATCAAGAAGGGCCAGTTCCTCGCCCCCTGGGACATGCAGAACGTGGTCGACAAGGCGCGCGCCACCGGCAATGACCGGATCATGGTCTGCGAGCGCGGCGTGTCCTTCGGCTACAACACGCTGATCTCCGACATGCGCGGCCTGGCCGTGATGCGCAAGACCGGCTGCCCGGTGGTGTTCGACGCCACGCATTCGGTGCAGCAGCCGGGCGGGCAGGGCGATCGCTCGGGCGGCCAGCGCGAGTTCGTGCCGGTGCTGGCGCGCGCCGCCGTTGCCGCCGGCGTGGCGGGCCTGTTCATGGAGACCCATCCCGATCCCGACCGCGCGCTGTCCGACGGCCCGAATGCCTGGCCGCTGCCGCGGATGGAAGAATTGCTGGTGACGCTCAGGACGCTGGACGAACTGGTCAAGCGTCAGGGCTTCATCGAGGAAAAGACTTAGGCCGCAGAGGGCACGGAGGACACAGAGAAAAACATCAAGGGGCGAGTGGGCAGATGGATGCCCCCGCTCAGGCGGCCTTCTCTGTGATCCCTGTGCCCTCTGCGGCCAATCATTACAAACCAACGGAGTTTCAGATGTCCGACATCGTAGACATTCACGCGCGCGAGATTCTCGACTCGCGCGGCAATCCCACCGTCGAGGCCGAAGTCACGCTGACCTCCGGCGCCAGCGGCCGCGCGGCCGTGCCGAGCGGTGCCTCGACCGGCACGCGCGAGGCGATCGAATTGCGCGACGGCGGCAGCCGTTATTGCGGCAAGGGCGTGCAGAAGGCGGTCGCCAACGTCAACGGCGAGATTCGCGAGGCCTTGCTCGGCATGAGCATCAAGGATCAGCAGGCGCTCGACCGCCGCATGATCGAACTCGACGGCACGCCGAACAAGGGCCGTCTCGGCGCCAACGCCATCCTGGCCGTGTCGATGGCCGCCGCCCACGCGGCGGCACGCGACGACGGCCAGCCGCTGTACCGCCATCTCGGCGGCAACGGCACGCTCACGCTGCCGGTGCCGATGATGAACATCATCAACGGCGGTGCGCACGCCAGCAACAGCGTCGACATGCAGGAATTCATGATCCTGCCGGTCGGCGCGCCGACGCTCGCCGACGCCGTGCGCTACGGCGCCGAGGTGTTCCATGCGCTGAAGAAGGTCCTGCACGGGCGCGGGCTCGCCACCACGGTCGGCGACGAGGGCGGTTTCGCGCCCGACCTGCCGTCCAACGAGGCGGCGATCGAGGTCATCCTCGAAGCCATCACCCAGGCCGGTTACACGCCGGGCAAGGAGATCTGGCTCGGCCTCGACTGCGCCAGTTCCGAGTTCTACAGGGACGGCCGCTACGTGCTCGAATCCGAAGGCAAGTCCTTCGACGCGGCCGCCTTCGTCGACTATCTCGCCGGCTGGGTGGCCAAGTATCCGATCCTGAGCATCGAGGACGGCATGGCCGAGGGCGACTGGGCGGGCTGGAAGCTGCTCACCGACCGGCTCGGCGGCAAGCTGCAACTGGTCGGCGACGACCTGTTCGTCACCAACACCGAGATCCTCAGGGAAGGCATCGACAAGGGCGTGACCAATTCCATTCTCATCAAGCTCAACCAGATCGGCACCGTGAGCGAGACCCTGGCCGCGATCCGCATGGCGCACGATGCCGGCTACACGGCCGTGATGTCGCACCGCTCGGGCGAGACCGAGGACGTGACCATCGCCGATCTCGCGGTCGCCACCGGCACCGGCCAGATCAAGACCGGTTCGCTGTCGCGCTCCGACCGCGTGGCCAAGTACAACCAGCTCATCCGCATCGAGGAAGCGCTGGGTGCGCACGGCCGCTATGCGGGTGCGGCGGCGTTTCGTTGGCTTTGATCGATGTGTTGGCTGACGCTCGGCGCTCGGAGCGTAGGGTGGGTTGAGGAACGAAACCCACGCGGAATGCGTTCCGGACATGACCACCGCGTGGGCAAGCTTCGCTTGCCCACCCTACACGCGCCCACGACGTGATGCCGCCTCGGCCCTTGGCGGTTGAACGAAAAACGCTATAGTCTTCACCCATGAACTGGCTCGCCGCGCTGCTCGCCGTGTTGACCCTGATCCTGCAATTCAAGTTGTGGGCCGGGGAGGGCAGTCTGGCGGAGGCGTGGCGCTTCCGGCAGGCGGTGGAGGCGCAGCGCGCGGAGAACGATCAACTGCGTGTGCGCAATCAGGCACTGGAAGCCGAGGTGCTCGATCTCAAGACCGGTCTGGCGGCGATCGAGGACCGTGCGCGCGGCGAACTCGGCATGGTGCGCGAGGGCGAGGTGTTCTTCCAGATCGTCGATCTCTCGCGCCGGGATCAGAAATCCAATCCATGAGCGGTGCCCGACATTGGGCGGTCGTGCCGGCCGCCGGCGTCGGCAGCCGCATGCGCGCCGACCGTCCCAAGCAATATCTGCCGCTGCTCGGCCGGCAGGTCATCGAACACAGTCTGCAAGCCTTCCTCGATCATCCGCGCATCGCGGGCGTCGTCGTCGCCCTGGCGGCGGACGATGGCTGGTGGCCGACGCTGCCGGTATCGCGGCATCCGAAGATCGTCATTGCCCCCGGTGGCGACGAGCGTTGCCACAGCGTACTCAACGCGCTGCACGCACTTGCCGGGCACGCGGCCGACGACGATTGGGTGCTGGTGCACGACGCTGCACGCCCCTGTCTGGCGCGCAGCGATCTGGATCGCATGCTGGAGACGCTGGAAGGCGACGCCGTCGGGGGCATCCTTGCGGCACCGGTGGCCGATACGATCAAGCGCGAGGATGGCACGGGTCGCATTGCCGCGACGGTCGAACGGCAGGGTCTGTGGCGCGCCTTCACGCCGCAGATGTTCCGCTACCGCCTGCTTGACGACGCACTCGCCCGGGCGCTGGCCGACGGCTTCCTTGTCACCGATGAGGCCTCGGCGATGGAACACGCGGGGTTTTCTCCGCGCCTGATCGAGGGACGCGCCGACAACATCAAGATCACCCGCCCGGAAGATCTCGCATTCGCCGCCTTCGTGCTGGAAGGGCGCGCGCCGGCGTAACCGTTTCAGAACCGCACGCGCTGCGGGCGCTGCTGGATCAGCAGCACCGATTCCTGCTCGAAACGTACCTTGTAGACGTCCACGATCTCGTCCAGCCGCGTGGCGGCATCGGCGGTGTCGGTGTGCAGGATTTCGACCACGCGCGTCGGCTCCCGGATCAGCCGTCCGTCGAGCATGCGGTAACGGCCCTCGGCGGCGAAATGCGTCAGTCCGTCCGGAAAGCGCGGTGTCACCGTGTCGTCGAGAAACTGGTCGAAGTCCTGTTCGCTCACGACGCCCGTCGGCGTCTGCATGCCGAAGTAGAGCTGCGAGGAGACCCATGGCGGCGTGTTGCCGTTGCCGTCGCATGCGCCGAGCAGCAGCGCCAGCAGCACCAGTATCCATGTGCCGTTCGCTCGCGTCCGGCGGTGGAGTCGCGTGGGTGAGTCGATCCGGGTTTTCGTCATGCCTGCCGTCCTGCGATATGGAAGTTCGAACGAGAGAGGAATCGTCGGTTGCCACCCGTTCAGTCGTCGCCCGAGAACAATGCGCTCACGCTCTCGAAGCGAGCATGAATTTCCTGATGATATAGCCTTTGTCCGTCGCCCTTGAACTCGAGCAGTTGGAAACCGACCAGGAAGCGGCCCATCGGTCCGAACAGCACGTAGCTGACCTGTCCCAGTGCCGCGATATGGTCGACGTGGCCGTCCACCGGCTGCACGACGCTCATCCTGATCCAGTGTCGATGTCCCTTCACCAGCCGGCGGTCGAGCACTACGCGCAGACCACTGCGCGAGACGTCGTCGGTCCAGGCCGACAGCACCGTGCCGTTGCCGAGATCGATGCCGACCTTGCGCCGGTAGCGGTAACGCCGTTCCGCGCGGCGTTCGCTGCCGGCGGATACGG
>JAQVJI010000150.1 GCA_028695255.1 Chromatiales bacterium
TTGTAGTAGTCCTCCATCGCCTTCTTGGCCTGCGGTTCGAGGTTCATGCCCTCGACCAGGCTCTGCGCGCTGATGCCGCCCGGCGAGGCCGCCATGACGACGAACACGATGAGCGTGATCCCGAACAGCGTCGGGAACATCAGCAACAGACGACGCAGGAGATAGGTGGTCATCCGCCGTCAGCGCTGGTACTTCTGCATCGGCCCCGGGACGTAGACCTCGACCGGCACCAGCCCCAGATTGAGACCGAGGCGCGTCACTTGCAGGTTCTGGATGCGCCGGTCGATGAAGGCCAGCGTCTTGCGCCGCAGCAGGAAGGTGTACGGCTGATCCTCGTACATGACACGTTCGGCCTCCTGCCAGATCGGCATGCGCGCATCCTCGTCGACGGTGGCGCGCGCGGCGTCGATCAGGCGATCGAGTTCGGGATTGCGGTAGCTGATGAAATTGTCGCCGTTGGCGATCGCCTGACTGGAATGGAACATCTGGTAGATGTCGGTCTCGACGCCGCTGGTCCAGCCGAGCGTGATCGCATCGAAGTCCTTGCGGTCGAGCAGATCGATCATCACTGCCCATTCGGTCGGCTTGGGCAGCATGCGTATGCCGGCACGCGCATAGACGTCGCGCAGGAACAACACGATGCGGCGCGTGTCCTCGTTGTCCTGAAAGAACACGAGTTCGAACTCGAACGGCTTGCCGTCGGCGCCGCGCAACACGCCGTCGCCGCGGTCGGCATAGCCTGCTTCGACCAGCAATGCCCGCGCCTTGGCGACGTCGTAGGGCACCGGCTGCAGTGACGTGTCGTGCTGGCGGCTGCGTGGATTGAAAGGACTCACCGCCGGCTCGGCGTAGCCGAGCATGATCTCCGAGATGACCCGGTCGACGTCCGTCAGATGGCTCATCGCGCGTCGTACGCGCGCGTCGGCGAAGCGCGTCGGCTTGCCGGCACGTTCCTGGTTCCAGGCGAGATACATGTAGCCCGCCACCGGGCTCATGTACTCGAAATGCCGTGCGCGCCGTTGCAACTGCGCATCGTCCAGCAGGCCCTGGTACTCGCGCGGCCGCGCGCCGTAGACGTCGATCTCACCGTTGCGGAAGGTGGTGAGGCGCGCACTGTCGTTCTCGATCACCTTCCACAGGATGCGGTTGAACGGTGGCTGCACCGGTCCCCAATAGCGCGGATTGCGTTCGAGTTCGACCATGCCCTGGTCCGGCGTCCAGCCGCGCGGATCGGCCAGTCGATAGGGACCTGAACCAAGCAGCAGACCCTTCGACTGATTGAAGACCTCGGGCGTTTCCAGGTATGTCGCGTAGAAATGCCGCGGCAGGATCTCCATGCCGCCGGCCAGGGAAAGGGCATTGAAGTACGGTTCACGGAAACGGAACTCGACCTCGTAGTCGCCCAAGGCATCGACGCGCTCGATCTTCTCAAAATAGGCGCGATGCCGCGGCGCGGCGATCGTCTCGTTCATGACGAAGGCAAAGCTGAAGGCGACGTCATGGGCGGTCAACGGCTTCCCGTCGGAGAACTTCACGTCCTCGCGCAGCCGGAAGCGGATGGTGAGCCCGTCGGCGCTGACGTTCCAGTCACGCGCGATCAGACCCTGCCATTCCAGCGTCTCGGGATCGCGCGTGAGCAGGGATTCGAACACATAGCTCTGCACCTCGCGAGCGTAGGCGTCGGAAGAGACGAGCGGCGTGATGGTCTTGAGTCCGGTGCCAAAGGCCTGTACCAGCCAGTCACCGGATTGATAATCGGGCTGTTGCGTCGCCTGCCAGGCGCGCGAGAAGGCACCCTGGCCAATCTCCGCCGGCGCCGTTGTACCGCCGGCGACGATCGCGCCGCTGCGCAATCGCTCGTCGAGCGAAGTGATGGAAGAGCGCATGCCGCGCAGGTCCTGCGCCTGTTCCTCCATCACGCGCTGCATGTCGGCCATCTTCAGCCACTGGCGGTCGATCATGTACATCGCCAGCAACAAACAGACGAGCAACAAGGCGAAGGCGACGACGTAGATCAAGTCCTTGGAACCGAAACGCTTGTTCACGATCACTCCAGCGATTGAAGGACATGCAGCGGTAGAGGCGGAAACGACTTTTGCCGGAAGGGCGTCGCAGGCGATAGAATCCGCGGACACGCCGAACCAGTCTGCGCCGCCCCGTCCATCGACGCCACGGCGCAACGACCGGATTATATCTACAAACCTGAGAACGGGAGAAAGCCATGGGGTTCCTCAACGGCAAACGCGCACTCATCGTGGGTGTCGCCAGCAACCGATCCATCGCCTGGGGCATCGCCCAGTCGATGTTGCGCGAAGGGGCCGAACTCGCCTTCACCTATCAGAACGACCGACTCAAGGATCGGGTGGAGAAATTCGCGGGCGAGTGCAACTCCGATATCGTCCTGCCCTGCAACGTGGAGAGTGATGCCGAGATCGAGGCGCTGTTCGAGCACCTGGACGACTACTGGGATCACGTCGACATCCTGGTGCACTCGGTCGCGTTCGCGCCGAAAGAGGAGCTCGAAGGCGATTTCCTCGACGGCATCACGCGCGAAGGTTTTCGCATCGCGCACGACGTGAGTTCCTACAGTCTCGCCGCGCTCGCCAAGGCAGGACGCCATATGATGAAAGGCCGTAACGCCTCGATCCTGACGCTGTCCTACCTCGGTGCCGTGCGCGCGATGCCGAGCTACAACGTGATGGGTCTGGCCAAGGCCAGCCTGGAGGCGAACGTGCGCTATCTCGCCTATGCGCTTGGTCCGGAAGGCACGCGCGTCAACGCCGTTTCCGCCGGCCCGATCCGCACGCTCGCCGCATCGGGCATCGGCGACTTCCGCAAGATCCTCGATCACGTGGAGAAGAATGCACCGCTGCGCCGCAACGTGACCATCGAGGACGTCGGCAATGCCGGCGCCTTCCTGTGCTCCGATCTGGCCTCGGGCATCACCGGCGAGGTGATCTACGTCGACTCCGGCTACAACATCATCGGCCTCGGCCCGAACGAAGCAGGTCTGGGCGACTGACGACGCCCAGCTCCAGAGGGTTACCCAACAAAAAAGCGAGCCGATGGCTCGCTTTTTTGTTGGGTAACCCTGCGTCGGCGCGAAGGTTCAGAGGTTGTCGCGATAGATTCTGATCTTCGCGCCCGCCTCCAGCGTACGCAGGTAGGCATCCAGTTCCAGTGCCCCATGCAGACGGCCGAGCGTCCTCGCCGTAGCCCGCATCACATCCGCATCGGCCGCGGCATCGTGCACCGCCGTCAACGCGATCACCGCATAACCGGCCCCCGGCAGTTCGAGACCGGCGTGGCGTACCTGGCGATCTGCGTCCGGCGGCGCCATATTGAAGACACGCGCCAGGACTGCCGGCGGGACCTCCTGCGCGCCGCGCGTGACCGCACCCGTGCGGACCACGTCCAGCCCCAGCTCCCGTCCGGCCTGGGCCAGCGACCTGTCGCCGCCGTCGACCGCCGCCAACAGTTTCTCGCCATCGGCACGCGCCATCGTCTGCATCACCTGCCGCTTGAGGATCTCGCGGATTTCGCCCTGTACCTCACCCAGCGGTCGCTGGGCGGCGGGCTGCACCTCGTCGACACGGACGACGATCAGCCGGCCGTCGGGCAGTTCCAGCATGTCGCTGTTGCGGCGTTCGCGCAGCACCTCGTCAGAAAACGCGGCACGGCGGACTTCGGAGAATTGGCCAATGCCCTCACCCCGATCGCGACTGACCCAGCCGCTGGTCTGGATGTCGGCGCCGATCGCGCCGGCGGCCGGTTCGAGGCTATCGCCGTTTTCATAACTCAGCGTCAGCAGACGCTCGGAATCGGCCAGGAAGCGGCGTTCCGCCGCCTGCGAACGCAATTCGGCTTCGACCTGTGCTCGCACTTCGTCGTAAGGCTTGCCGACCGCTGGCTTGATCTCGGTCACCTGTGCCAACTGGAAACCCTGCGCGGTGCGCAGCGGAACGCTGGCGGTACCGACCGGCAACGTGAACACGACGGCGTCGAGCGCGGGATCCATGTCGCCTCTCGCGATGAAACCGATGTCGCCACCATTCGTTCGCGACAGCTCGTCATCCGATCCTTCGCGTGCAACGACCGCGAAATCCTCACCCGCCTGGATGCGCGTGGCCAGAGCCTCGATGCGTTCGCGCGCGGCGCGCTCATCGGCAGCGCCCGCATCATGACCGACTCTCGCGAGAATGATGCTGACCCGCCGTTCTTCAGGCGTCGCGTAGCGGTCCGCATGATCGTCAAAGTAGCGGCGCACCTCGTCTTCGTCGACCGTGATCTGAGCCACCAGTGCGCGCTCGCTCAACTCGACATAGGCGAGACGCACGCGCTCGGGCGTTTGAAAGGCCGCCGTGTGTTCGCGGAAATACTGTTCCACCATCGCGTCGTCGACCTGAGCGGTCGCCGCATAACGTTCGGCGGGCACGATCAGATACGACAGTTCGCGCGTCTGATCGCGCAGGCGCAGATAGTCTTCGACGGACGCGGCTGGAACGAACGCCGAGTCACGAATGCCATTCTGGAATTGATCGAGCACCAGCCCTTGGGCGATGTTCGCCTCGAAACCGGCCTTGGTGAGACGCTGGGATTCCAGCACCTGCGTGTAGCGCGCGACGTCGAAATGACCCTCGCGCTGGAAGGCACCGATGTCGCGGATCGCGTCCAGCACCGCCGCCGGACTGGCGCGGTAGCCTTCCTTGCTCGCCAACTGCTGCAACAACTCCTTGCGTACCAGCGTCTGGATCGCATTCTCGCGCATCACCTGCTCATTCAGCAGTTCAGGCGGCACGCGGCCACCGAACATCGCCTGCAGACGCTGGCGCTGGTCCCGATATTCGTCCTGATAGGCGCGCACCGGGATCTCTACCCCGTTGACCTCGGCCGCCACCAACTGGGCGCCGCCGCCGAAATATTCGTTCAGACCCCAAAGCGCGAAGGGAATGATGATGAAGCCGACGATGAGGTAGGCAAACCAGCCGGAGGCACGGTCACGAATCGTTTGCAGCATGGTCTTTTGGAAACGCTCGGGGCTTGGTCAGTGGATGACCGATCAGCGGATGACCGATCAGTGGACGACGGATGATAGCGGATAGCTGCCCATACACCAAAACTTCGGCACCAAAAATCGGCACCGGCATCGGGCGGATTCAAACCAAAAAAAAGGGTGTCATGCGACACCCTTTTCTCATAAATGGCGGAGTGGACGGGACTCGAACCCGCGACCCCCGGCGTGACAGGCCGGTATTCTAACCAACTGAACTACCACTCCAAAAAACGCTTACTGCCAAAAGACTCTTACTCGCTTGCTGGTGGGTGCTGAGGGGATCGAACCCCCGACATTCGCCTTGTAAGGGCGACGCTCTACCAGCTGAGCTAAGCACCCTGCACCCTGGAAAGCGCGCTAGTTTACGGCATCCTTGAGCGCTTTACCAGCCTTGAAGCTCGGCATGTTGGAGGCGGGAATATTGATGGTTTCGCCGGTGCGCGGATTGCGGCCGGTACGGGCCTCGCGGGTACGGACCAGGAAGGTACCAAAGCCCACGACACTCACCTGCTCGCCGTTCTTCAGGGCGCCGGCAATCGCATCGATCACGGCATCCACGGCCTTGGCGGCGGCGGCCTTGGAGAGATCGGCGGAATTCGCCACTGCATCGATCAATTCGGATTTATTCATCACTCAAGTTCCTTTGGGGATATGGGGGAAATTCGGGGTCACCGCCCACGAGTGGGCCGTACGATTCAACCTTGACGGAGGGTCACGATCCCGGCAGCCACTGGATGGGATGCACCAGCCCGGCGATAGCGAAGGTTCGGAGGATATTCCGACCCGCGGATACGAAGTTATGCGTGACGGCCGCGACAGTGGCGGATTTTATACCAAGCGTATTCAAAAGCTGTCAACCAAAGCGGCCCGCAAACACCGCATGAGAGTCGAAAGCGTGCGGGCGTCGTCACTGCGACGCCCGCACCGTTCACACGGGAGATCGGAACTTTCAGTGATGCCTCAGCCCGCCCCGCTTCTTGCCCTCGCCGGCTGCCTTCTTGGGCGCCACGACCGTCTTGCCCTCAGCGTCCTTGGTCTTGCGCCCCACGGGAGCCCCGGCCAAGGCGATGTCGAGCACCTGATCGATCCAACGCACCGGACGGATGTCGAGCTTGCTCTTGATGTTCTTTGGCATCTCGACCAAGTCCTTCTCGTTTTCCTGCGGAATGATCACGGTCGTAATGCCACCGCGATGGGCCGCCAGCAACTTCTCCTTCAGACCGCCGATCGGCAGCACCTCGCCGCGCAGCGTGATCTCACCCGTCATCGCGACATTGGAGCGGACCGGCACGCCGGTCAGTGCCGACACGATCGCGGTGCACATGCCGATGCCTGCGCTCGGGCCATCCTTCGGGGTGGCGCCTTCCGGCACGTGGATGTGAATGTCCTTCTTCTCATGGAAATCGTCCGTGATGCCCAGCACATCGCTGCGACTGCGCACCACGGTCATCGCGGCCTGGATCGACTCCTGCATCACGTCACCGAGCTTACCGGTGTAGATGAACTTGCCCTTGCCGTTGACCACCGCGGATTCGATGGTCAGCAGTTCGCCGCCGACCTCGGTCCACGCGAGACCCGTGACCTGTCCGACCTGATCCCGTTCCTCGGCGAGGCCGTAGCGGAATCGGCGCACACCGAGATACTTGTCCAGCGTCTTCGGCGTCACCAGCGTCTTGCGGTCGTCACCCTCCTTCAACAGATGCGCCTTCACCACCTTGCGGCAGATCTTGGATATCTCTCGTTCGAGGTTGCGCACGCCGGCCTCGCGCGTGAAATAGCGGACGATGTCGCGGATCGCTGCTTCGGAAATCGCCAGTTCGTCCTCGCGCAGGCCGTTGTTCTTCATCTGCTTCGGAACCAGGTAGTTCTGCGCGATGGAGGTCTTCTCGTCCTCGGTATAGCCGGGCAACCGGATCACTTCCATACGGTCCAGCAGCGGACCTGGGATGTTCATGCTGTTGGCGGTGGCCACGAACATGACGTCGGAGAGATCGAAATCGACTTCGAGATAGTGATCGGCAAAGGTGTGGTTCTGCTCGGGATCGAGCACCTCCAGCAGGGCCGAGGCCGGAT
>JAQVJI010000151.1 GCA_028695255.1 Chromatiales bacterium
TGCATGTAGCGCAGATGCGTCGGGTCGTCGACCTTCAACTCCCACGTCAGTCCGGTGTCGCGATCGTGCGTGCAGGCCCATTGGTCACCGGCATCGCCAGGCGCGGGAGAGTCCGGACAGCCGCCCTCACCGGCCAGATTGCCGTTGTTGCAGACTTGCACGTAACGCGGCAGGGGCAAGGGGCTGAGTGCATTCTCGGGCGGCGGTTCGTCGCAACCGGGTGCGACCGACGTGCGCGTCGCATCGGACGACTGGCAGTCGCTGTCCCCCCGCACGATCCCGTCCACCCAGTCCCCCAGACCGGCCGAGTCCTCCGGGATGTCACGCACGGCGTTCGG
Organism: Chromatiales bacterium; assembly: GCA_028695255.1. Lineage (GTDB taxonomy): Bacteria > Pseudomonadota > Gammaproteobacteria > Ectothiorhodospirales > Ectothiorhodospiraceae > JAQVJI01. The sequence continues at coordinate 339 of JAQVJI010000151.1, forward strand.
CTTGAAGCCCTGCACTGGCACCGACTCGCCGTCGGCCAGCACCTGCATGAACGGATCACCGTCAACGCCCGCCATGCCGGCAAGCGCGGCCCTGGCGTCACCGGCATTGAAACCGTACCGATCCATGAGCCGGACCACGGCCGTGGTCCAGGGCGTGACGTGGCATTCCGTCGTCTCGCACCAGGCCTCCAGCACGCCTTCATACGGGATGCCATCCAACGTACCGCCGCTCACCCGCAGGCGATACGGAGGCGCGGTGGACACATCGATGGAGAAACGTCCGTCAGCCCCGGTCGCGCCCTGCGATCCGGAGACCTCAACGACGGCACCGGCAAGCGGACCATCGACCGCGTAGCCGCCGACGGTGTGGATACCGCTCTCGTCGCCACAGGCGGTCAGCAGGAACGGGATGAACATCAGCAACAACCGCCTCACGGGAGCGGTGACGTCGCCGATGCCATTACCTCTCCCTGGTCCGTCGATCCCTTTGCGGGTTTCCGGCGCCATGATGTTCACCTCGTTCTATGTCGTTATGTTTTTGGTGGTCCGGCTCTGTGGGCGAACTCCGGCGCCCACGTATAGCCCGGATGCATCGCAGCGGAATCCGGGGAGACCCGCCGCGGTCGTCAGCGACACCGCCCGCCCCGATCCCGGATTCCATTTCATTCCATCCGGGCTACGCGTTCTGAATGGATCGAACCGAACCTTGGCCGATGCGATGCACCGGCACAAGCCTCCCGAGCATGTGCATGGTCGATGCGCAGTCAGGCGCACCCGGTCCCGTCGCAGCTCCCGGCCCTGTAGAAGATCCTGCCGCCCAGCATGACAGTCACCACGCAACCCTTCTGCACCAGATAGTCCAGGGCCTGCCGCAGCAGTTCCATATCGTCGTCATAGCGTTGGCGCAACAGCCACCATTTGGCAACGCCTTCGATGGTCTCCAGGGCGTGGGGTCTTGCGAGCAGGTATCGGTGAATGGCCTCTGCAATCGCGGCGACTTCGGGGCTGACGTCGCAATCGGGGGCCGGCGATCCGGCGCGATCTTCCTCCGGCGGCGGCAGGTTGCCGCAATCGGACGGCAGCGGCAGTCCGAGGTTGGCCGGCATCCGGCAAACGTCGTCGCCGAGCCAGGCGACGAAACCGTCCACCCACGCCGCAAGACCCGCGCCGTGATCGAGCGCCGCGCGCACGGCGTTCAGATCGAACACCGACGCCGGCAGCGGCTGGCCGGTCAGCAGTTCGTGCATGAACGGGTCGTGGTCGAAACCGGCCGCATTGGCGAGCGCGGCCGCGGCATCGCCGGCGTTGAAACCATGCGCGTCGATGAGCCGGACGATGATCGTGCTCCAGGGCGTGGCATGGCATTCGGCGCGTTCGCACCACGCCTCCAGCACGCCGCGATAGGGAACGCCGTCGAGCGTGCCGCCGCTGACGTGCAGACGGAATGGCGGCGCGGCCTTGGCCCAAATCGAGAAACGGCCATCGGCGTCCGTGCTGCCGGTGGCGAGATGCCGGCCCTGCGCATCCAGCACGTCGACGACGGCGCCATGCAGCGGACCGTTGACCGCATGGCCCTGCACGGTAGTGACGTCCGGGTTCTGGACGACGACCAGGCTTTCGTAGGCGAACGCCAGGGATTCGACGAGCACCGCGTCGTTCTGCGTCTTCAGGTCGACGCCTTCGATCCCGGTCGGCCACGCATTGAAGAGCGTCCAGGTCATCGTCGGCACCGCATTCCCGTCCAGAAGCTGGATGGTCACGGTTTCCCGCTTGACGGTATTCATCCGGATGGCGCCGTACCATTTCCAGAAGTTGTTGTCGTTGGCGAAAGCACCTTTCCTGAGCGTCACGTCGGTCGTCGATATCCCCGGCATGCGGGCGGTGGAAGACGCGCTCTGGTTGCCCTGCCGATACTCGGTCTCAAGCCCGGAAACCTCCTGGAACCAGACCGGGCCGGCCAGGGAATTCAGCGTCAGCGCAAACCGATAACCAGCCGCCGGACCGCCGTCTGCCGCCACCTTGCCGCCGGCGAGAAACAGCGCGATGAGCACGAGCAGAAAGTACCGCGCGAGGGCGGCAGGCCCTGGCAACGATTCGCCCATCCCTGACCGGCATTCGCTGACGTTGCGGTTGTGCGGCGTCATGATGTTCACCTCTTCGTGTCTTCGGAATGTTCGGCACACCCGTTCAGCCCCCCGTGTGTCTGGATGAACCGGGTCGCGCTCCACCTGACGGAGCAACGTCCGTCGGCACCGCATGTCGCTGCACCTCGTCCAGGCGGCGGCTACCGCTTTGCATCCGGACCCGAACGCGTCGCGGTCTCGCTGCCAGCACGGCGTACCAGCCGCACGGCGAGCTTGTTGGTGGTCTGGTCGACCAGGATCATCTCGCCCGTGCCCACCGACTGGGACCAGGCGGCCTTGAAACCATCGGTCGAGGACGTCCAGAGCATCTGCGACGGCGACGCATCCGGAAATACCGCCGCGTTCACGGCCGGCATCGAACAGCGTCGTTCGACGAGGGTGGCGAGCTGATCCCGCGTCGGAATCTGCCAGTAGCGGGCACCCCTGTAGCTCTTGCCGTCACCGCTCGGTCCACCAAGCAACAGGTTCTGCAACTCCGGCAAGGTGAACAGCAACGGCTCACCGCTGCACTTGGGCACATCCGAACTCGCCTGTCCCAGCAGGCAGCGATCCCAGATCAGGCCGGTCCTGGTGTGCGTCGCACTGCCGTCCCTGTGAAGCTCGAACTCGGCCGTCGGTGTCGTCGCCCCGGACACGACAGTGCCGTCGGCACAGGTGGCCTCGTCTGCTGCCGGCCGCGCCTCCGGCGGCCGCGCATCCACGGGTGGCGCCTGCGCAGGCGGATCGCCACAGCGCGGCGGGTAGGGCAAGCCGAGGTTTGCCGGTATCGGGCAAGCGCCAGCGACGATCCAGGCAATGAGCCCGTTCACCCATGCCGACAAGCCGGCGCCGTTGTCGAGCGCCTGGCGCACGATGGAAGGATCGAACGCATGTGTCGGGACGGACCCGCCCTGCGCCAATCGCACGAACGGGTCATAATCGAAGCCCGCGGCGGCGGCGAGCATGGCCCGGGCATCCCCGGCATTGAATCCGTATGCGTCCATCAGCCCGACCACCACCGTGGTCCAGGGCGTGACATCGCATGCGGTACTCTCGCACCACGCCTCCAGCACGCCCGGGTAAGGCGCGCCGCCGAGCGTTCCGCCGCTCACCGTGACCCGATACGGCGGCTCGCCCGCCACCCAGACCGAGAAGTGGCCGTCGAAGCCCATCCCGCCGCTGGAGAGCGGTCAACCCTGCCGATCCTTGAAGTCGACCGTGGCGCCGCGCTCGGGACCATGCAGCACGGAACCACCGACGGCGACGAAGTTTTCCAGGTTGTCCACGAGCGACAGCCCCCGGTGAGTGAGTTCCAGATATTCGATGGACGCCGAACCGTCACCCGTAGCGGCGTCGACGACCTTGACCTGACTCGGCCACGCGTCGAGGAGTTCCCACGTCATCAGGGCGACGCCGCGTTCGTCGAGCAGCCGGATGGTAATGGTCTCCCTGGCGGAGGCGTTCGTCCTGAGTTCGTCATACCAGCGCAGGAAACCGCTCTTGTCGTGGAGCATGCCCGTCCTGAGCATCACCTTCCCGTGCGTCACGAACCCGGGCATGGGAATGCTCGAGAACGGACTCCTGGTGCCATGCCTCTGCTCAACGAAGAGCTGGTCCGGCTCGAGTCCAAGGGCCTCCTGAAAATGGATCGGACTGGCGAGCGAATTCAAATGCACGGCATGGGTGATGCCGCTCGCTTCGAGCCTTGGCGCCGTCATCGCGAACAGCAGCCATGCCACGGCAACGGCGGCGACGAGAGCCGATCGACCCATCCGGCGTCCCCGCCTGTCGTGATCGTGCAACTTCATGGAGCTTGCCTCGCTGTATCTTGATGTTGCGGGGGCGTTCATCCCCGGGTCCCGTGCATCCGCATGAACTGGACGACGCGCTCCACCGGCAACGGATGGCTGAAGAAAAAGCCCTGCGCCTGATCGCAGCCCTCGGCCAGCATGAAGGCACGCTGCTCGTCGGTCTCGATGCCTTCGGCGATGGTGGTCAACGCCAGACTGCGGCCCAACGCGATGATGGCGCGCGCGATGGCCACGTCGTCGACGTCGGTCGGCGTGCCGCTGACGAAGGAACGGTCGATCTTGAGCTTCGAGATCGGCAGTTGCTTGAGGTAGGCGAGAGACGAATAGCCGGTACCGAAGTCGTCGATGGAAAGCTCGAAACCCATGCCGCGCAGCTCGCCCAGCAACTGGATCGACTGTTCGGGATTCTTCATCACGAACCCCTCGGTCACCTCCAGTTCGACCCAGGCCGGATCGCAGCCAGTGTCGCTCAGGATGTTCCGGATCACCTCGACCAGATCGCGCTGATACAACTGCTTGCCCGACAGGTTGACCGCGATGCGCCCCTGTAACAGGCCCTGTTCGTGCCACTCGCGCGCCTGACGGCAGGCCTCGCGCAATACCCAGGCACCAAGCGGGATGATCAGGCCGGATTCCTCCGCCACCGGGATGAACCTGCCGGGCGCGATCACGCCGCCCTCCGGCAGCTTCCAGCGCACCAGCGCCTCGACGCCGACGACGGCACCGCTGCCGAGATCCAGCTTCGGCTGGTAGTACAGCACGAACTCCTCGTTGCGCAGGGCGTTGCGCAGGTTCGTCTCCATCAGGATGCGGTCGTAGGCCTTCTCGGTCATGTCCTCGGTGTAGAAATGGAAGGCGTTGCGCCCCTGTTCCTTGGCCTTGAACATCGCGGTATCGGCATTGCGCAGCAGGGTCTGCGCATCCTGACCGTCGCCCGGATAGAGACTGATGCCGATGCTGGCCGTGACGTAGAGTTCGCGCTGATCGATGTGCAGCGGGTCCTGCACGACGTGAATCAGTTTCTGCGCAACCTGTGAAACATTGTCGGCCGACAGTATGGATTCCAGGATCACCGTGAACTCGTCGCCACCCAGGCGCGCCACCGAATCCTCCTCGCGCACCACCGACAGAAACCGCCGCGCCACCTGCTGCAATACCAGATCACCGACGGCATGCCCAAGGCTGTCGTTGATCTGCTTGAACTCGTCCAGGTCGATGAACAGCACGGCGAGTTGTTCATCGCGCCGTCGCGACTTGAGCAGCGCCTGTTCCAGGCGGTCGCGGAACAGCACGCGGTTGGGCAGGCCGGTGAGCGAATCGTAGTGGGCGAGCCGGTCGAGATGCTGCTGTTTCTGCTCCAGCTCGGCATGCGTCAGATGACGCTCGGTGACGTCCTGCACCGTCCCGAACGAGCGCAATGGTTTGCCAAAGGTGTCGTAAGAGGTCTCGCACTGTTCCTCGACGTACTTGATGCGTCCATCCGGCATCTGCAACCGGTGTTCGAGCTTGTAGGGCCGGCGCGTGCGCAAGGAGTCGTGATAGGCCTGATCGACCATCCCCCGATCTTCCGGATGGATGGCGGCCAGGAAGCCTTCGTAGCTCGGCGACACCTGATCGGGATCGAGTTCGAAGATGCGGTAGACCTCGCGCGTCCAGGTCAGGTGATTGGTCGAGAGATCGAGATCCCAGGAGCCGATGCGCGCGATGCGCTGCGCCTCTTCCAGCATTTCCTGGCTCTGGCGCAATTGCTGGTCGGCCAGATAGCGTGCGGTGATGTCACGGCTGATGCCGAGCACGCCCAGCGCCGAGTCGTTCGGTCCGTAGTAGGGCGTTTTCATCGTGTCCATCAGCACGCGATGGCCGTCGGGATAGGTCACCCATTCCTCGTTGTTCCGGCGCTGTCCGAGTTCCAGCATCTTGCGATCGTTGTCGCGGAAGAAGGCGGCCGTTTCCGCATCGAGCAGATCGCAGTCGGTTCTGCCGACGATCTCGGACTCGGACCGACCGATGTACTCCGCGAAGGCATCGTTGCAGCCGCGATAGACGCCGTTGCCATCCTTGAAGAAGATCAGGTCGGGGGAGGCGTCGAGAATCGAACGCAACAGGGCGTGGTTGGTCGCCACCTCGCGCTCGCGCGCATCCAGCGTCGTTACCATGCGGCCGAAGGCGTCGGACAGATGACCCAGCTCGTCGTCGCGGTCGATCGAGAAGTCGACGTCGCGCTCGCCCTGACGCACCCTGTCGGCCTGCGTGGCGAGCCTGCGCACGCCCGTCGTCAGACCCTTCGCCATCAGCCACGCGAACACCGAGCCGACCAGGATCGCCACCACGGTGTAGACGAGACCGTCATGCGTCACCCGCTCCAGATTCTTGGCGATCTCGCCCCGGCTCAGGCCGACGCGCGCCCAGCCGATGTGCATGTCGTTGCTGAAGATCGGCGCCGCCGCATCGCTGAATTCCACGCGGTCGATGAGGAGCTGCGGCACCGCTGCCACGTCCAGCAGCAGCCGGCTCACCTCGTCCGACAGGTATTGTCCGACCTTGCTGCGATCGGTGTAGGCCAGCACCTTGTTGTCACGGTCGACGAACATGGCGTAACGCACGCCGGGATAACCCGATTGCGCGGCGATAACCTCTTCCATGCCGACGACGTCGTTGGCGAGCAGCCAGGAGGCGCCGTTGGCGGCGAGCGTGGCGGCCAGACTGAGCGCCTGCTTTTCGCTCTGTTCGCTGAGAAAGGCGCGCTCGCGCGCCACCAGGTCGAATACGAACACCGTCATCAGCACCGCGTGCACGATCGCGATGCCGAGCATCAACTGGCGCGTGATGGTGGCGGTGAAGAGTCGGCGCAGG
>JAQVJI010000152.1 GCA_028695255.1 Chromatiales bacterium
TGCGGCCGATACCAACGAGGAGAAACCCCATGCCATCGAACATGGGCGCGACGCAGGAAACGTCCGTCGCATCACCCTCGCCGACACGGATGACGGCACGCTCCAACCACACGATCCCGAAGCTCTGCCTCATGCTGGTCGTCGCGCTGCTGACGGCCTGCGGCGGTGGTGGCGGCGGAGATGGTGGTGGTGACGGTAATCCCGGCGGTGGCGGCACGACCTTGCCACAGGTCGGCGACCGTCCCGATACCGATACCGAAGCGGCGCGCTTTCTGTTTCAGGCGGGTTTCGGTCCGACCATCGGCGACATCGCCTTCCTGCGTTCCGCCGGCTATCAGGCCTGGTTCGATCAGCAGGCATCCGCCAACGCGACGCTGCAACGACCGGCGCTGGAGTGGATGGATCAGGCCGGCCTCAAGCCCAATCGCAATCACCGGCAGGAACTGTGGTGGCAGCAGGTCGTCGAGGGACCGGACCAGTTGCGCCAGAAGATGGCCTGGGCGCTGTCGCAGATCTTCGTCGTCTCGGACGCCGACAGCGCACTCGGCAGCCAGTTGCTCATCACCGCCGAGTATTACGACACGCTGACGCGGCATGCGCTCGGCAACTATCAGGACCTGATGTGGGCGGTGACGCTGAGTCCGGCGATGGGTCTGTACCTGTCCATGCTCAAGAACGAGAAGGCCGACCCCGAGACCAACCTGCGGCCGGACGAGAACTATGCGCGCGAGGTGATGCAGTTGTTCTCGATCGGACTGGTCGAACTGAATCCGAACGGCAGCGTCAAGCGCGATGCACAGGGCGAACCGATCCCGACCTACAGCCAGTCCGACGTCGAGGAACTCGCACGCATCTTCACCGGCTGGAACTTCAACGGCGCCACCAACTGGAAGTGGCCGCAGAAGAACTACCTGCCGATGCAGCCCTGGTACGCCTTCCACGACTTCGATGCCAAGGTCATCGTCGGCAACACGGCCATTCCGGCCGGCCTGACGCCAGACGACGACATGGGCTGGGCCATTCATACGCTGTTCCATCATCCGAACACCGCGCCCTTCGTCGCCTTCCGGCTGATCCAGCGTCTCGTCACCAGCAATCCGAGCCCCGCCTACGTGCAGCGCGTGGCGGCCGTGTTCGCCGACAACGGCGCCGGCGTGCGCGGCGATCTGTACGCGGTGGCGAAGGCGATCCTGCTCGACCCGGAGGCGCGCTTCGGCCATACCGATCAGCCGCAGACCTTCGGCAAACTCAAGGAGCCGTTGCTGCGTCAGGTCGCACTGTGGCGCGCCTTCGACGCGCGTTCGGTCGACGGCGCGTTCCGCGAATGGCGTCCCGAGACCGAATTCGGGCAGGCCGCACTGCGCTCGCCCTCGGTGTTCAATTTCTATCAGCCGGACCACAAGCCAGCCGGTGCGCTCGGCGATCTCGGTCTGTACGGGCCGGAGTTCCAGATCACCACCCACGCAATGATCACGCGCACCACCAACCGCATGTACGAGCGCACGTTCCGCAGCTATCCGGGTTTTGCCAACGCCAACGAACGTACCGTAACGCTCAATCTGGCGGCGGAACTCGCGCTCGCGTCGGATCCTGCGGCGCTGGTCGACCGCATCGCGCTACTGCTGACGGCGGACGGCCTGTCGTCGGCATCGCGCGATCTCATCATTCAACACGTCAACGGTGTTTCCATGACCGCGGGCAACCTCGAATCCGGCATGCAGCGCGTGCTGGAGGCGATCTACCTGATTGCGACTTCGCCGGAGGGGGCGGTACAACGATGAACAAGAAGAACGATTCGACGTTCCAACCCACCCGCCGCGAACTGCTGCGACGCATGGCCGCCGGCGGCCTCGGTGCCGCATCGCTCGGCAGCGCCTGGGGTTCGCTGCTGCTCGGCGCCTCTCAGGTACGGGCGCAGACGGCCGGCGACTATCGCGCACTCGTGGTGGTGTACCTGGCCGGCGGCAACGACAGCTTCAACCTGATCGTACCGCGCGACAACGCGGGCTACGGCGAATACCGCAATGCGCGCCAGAACCTCGCGGTGTCGCAGGCGCAATTGCTGTCGATCGACCCCGTCGGCGGCGACGGCCGCCAGTTCGGTCTGCATCCTTCGGTGGCCGGCCTGCGCAATCTGTTCAACGGAGGCAGACTCGCCTTCGTCACCAACATGGGCACGCTGGTGCGGCCGGTGAGCCGCGACGCCTACAAGGCGAAGACCGTCAAGCTGCCGCCGCAACTCTTCTCGCACAACGATCAGGAAGCGCAGTGGCTGCGCGTCAAGGTCGACGGCGCCGGCGGCATCGGCTGGGGCGGTGCGCTCGCCGACCGCGTCGCCGCCTACAATCCGGCCGGCCAGCCCGGCAGCATCAGCCTGAGCGGCTCCAACCTGTGGCAGGTGGGCGTGCAGACCCAGCCCTATCACATGGGCACCTCCGGCCCGGTGGCGCTGACCGGCTTCTGGGGCACGCTCGGTCGCAACCGGCAGGACGTCTTCAACGCCCTGCTCGACCAGCCGCACGAAAACGCCTTCGTGCGCCAGTACGCCGATGCCCAACGCGACGCGATCCGTCTCAACACGACGATCTCGGAAGCACTCGCCGGCGCACCCGCCTTGCAGACTGCGTTCCCGGCCAACAATGCGCTCGCCAGTCAATTGCAGATGGTCGCACGCATGGTCGGACTCGGCCCGAGTCTCGGCACGCAACGGCAGATCTTCTTCTGCCGCCAGGGCGGTTACGACACGCATGCCGACCAGCTCGACAATCATCCCGTGCTGCTGGGACAGTTGTCGGCCGCGTTGACCGCCTTCCAGTCGGCGCTGGACGAACTCGGCATGGGCGCGCAGGTGACCACCGCAACGCTGTCCGAGTTCGGTCGCACACTGTCGAGCAACGGCAAGGGCACCGACCACGGTTGGGGCGGCAATCAGATCGTGATGGGTGGTGCCGTGCAGGGCAAACGCCTCTACGGCACCTGGCCGAGCCTCGCCATCGACGGCCCCGACGACACCGGCAAGGGACGCCTGATCCCGACCACCGCGGTGGATCAGTTCGCCGCCACGCTGGCGCGCTGGATGGGCGTCGCCGACGCCGACCTGCCGACGCTGCTGCCGAACCTGCCGAACTTCGCCACCTGGGATCTGGGATTCATGGGCTGAGTAGCGTCAGGTAGCGCTACCTACGGCATCCGTACCCACGGCACCCAGCAGCATCACGAGCAGCAGCATCGCCCATGCCGGCAGCGTCGGCACCGGCTCGGCCTGTGTCCGGTCGGGCAGGAAAATGCTGGCGTAGATGCGATAGTTCTCGCTCCACACCGCGACCGCGGTTCCGGAGCCGTCCAGGGCGATTTGCGGGGTGTAGGCATCGTTCGACCCGGCATCGATGAGCGTCGCGCCGGACCACGCGCTGCCGTCCCAGCGGTTGGCGTAGATGCGGTTGTTCGCGCCGTCGGACTGCCGCCACACCGCGACCGCGGTTCCGGAGCCGTCCTGGGCAACTTGCGGGTCGTAGACATTGATCGCCCCGGCATCGATGAGCACCGCGCCGGACCAGGCACTGCCGTCCCAGCGGTTGGCATAGACGCGCCAAGCCGCGCCATCGTGCTGCTGCCACACCGCGACCGCGTTGCCGGAACCGTCCAGGGCGATTTGCGGGGTGTAGGCATCGTTCGCCCCCGCGTCTATCAGGCCGGCCGTACTCCAGGCGGCGATTGCGGGCGTGACGCCGGCCCACAGCAGGCAGGCCAGGGTAATGACGGCCGACAGTCGGCCGGTGGACGGGACTCTCATGGGTTGGCGCTCCGTTTCGTTCTCGCGGGAATACGTCCTCTCGGGGACCGAGATCTGCCGCGCCTGCGGCAGACAGCAGTGACGGAAACGTATTCTGGCGACCGGCGCGACCGGCGCGTGTGCAGCGCCGCCGCGATCGTGTGCCGATCCGCCGCGGAAGGAGGGGGTGCGGCTCAGATTTGGCCGGGGGTGAAGCCGAAGTGCCTGCGGAAGGCGCGGGTGAAGCTGGAGACGTCGTGATAGCCGACGCGGAAGGCAGCCATCTGGATCGGCATGCCCCGCTGTATCAGCAGGCGCGCGGTCTCGATCCTGCCGATGCGCAGGTACTCGTAAACCGGTTTGCCGAAGAGGGTCTGAAAACCTTCGCGAAACGCGTCTGCCCCATGCCGGCCGCACGCGCGAGTTCATCGATGGAGGGAGGATCGGCCGGGTCGTGGACGAGGCGATCGCGCGCCTCGCAAAGCCGTTCGCGATCGCGCTGGTCAAGCGGCCGGCGCGGCCGGGTGCGATGGTCGTTCCAGTGCATGAGCAGCAGGGAGAGGAGTTCCAGGCCCTTGGCCTCGTGGTACAGGGCAAGGCCGGGGCCGGGAGGTGCGCGCAATGCCGCGGCGAGTTCGTGGACGACACGGGCGAGACCGGCATCCATGCGGAACTCGGCCGCGAACGGCGTCGTCCCTCCGCCCGCCCTTTTACCGTAAGCCTCGCCAGTCCCGACGACGCGCCGCCCGACGATGCGTTCGCGATTTTCCGTTACGGCGATTCCTTGATGTTTGTTTCAGCAATTCAACAAATCGTATTCCTTGCGCATGGGCTACGACGGCGGGGTCTATCTCGGCGAGGAGGGTTGGTGCGCAGGGCCCTACAAACCAATGAGCGAGGAAATCTTGGCGCGCACTTCATCCAACTCTTTGGCAGATGCCTTCCCCTTGGGGGATGCTTTGCGCGCTTTCCAATCGAGGTTTTTCACTTGATCGGACAGTACCGCGCCGCTGACGCCTTTCGCCTGGATGATGACTTCAAAGGGATAGCCTTTGATCTGGGTGGTCATCGGGCAACACAGCATGGTGCCGGTTTTGCCGTTGTAGGCGGCGGGACTGAGTACCAGTGCCGGGCGATGCCCGGCTTGTTCGTGCCCGACCTGCGGCGAGAATTCTAGCCAGACGATGTCGCCCGCATCCGGCACGAAGCGGGCTGCCATTACCAGACTTCCTTGCCGATCGGCGCGCCTGTGTCGACGGGTTTGTGCAAATTGCTGGCGGTGATGCCGCCGATGAGTTCATCGAGCTTGTACGACTTGCGGCGTACCGGCTCTATGACGATGCGGCCCTGCTCTTCGCGCACATCCACCAACTGGTCAAGATCGACATGCGCTGCCGCCATGATGGCCGCCGGGATGCGCACTGCCGCGCTGTTACCCCATTTCTTTACGATGACTTCCATAGTTCCTTACTCCTGAGCTCAATGAGCCGCAGTCTAGTAAGCCAACAGGGATGTGTCAACATTGTTGATACGTCCGCTTGCGATTGCTGCGTCTTCGGAATAACGCAGGCCACCGGAGCATGGGTTAGTGTCCTGAATCGGAGATTCGCAGTGTTTCAGACGCCGTTCCCGACCAACAATGCGCTCGCCAGTCAATTGCAGATGGTCGCACGCATGATAGGCCTCGGCCCGAGTCTCGGTACGCAACGGCAGATCTTCTTCTGTCGCCAGGGCGGCTACGACACGCATGCCGACCAGCTCGAAAACCATCCCGTGCTGCTCGGCCAGTTGTCGGCCGCGCTGAGCGCGTTCCAGTCGGCACTGGACGAGGTCGGCATGGGCGCGCAGGTGACCACAGCGACGCTGTCCGAGTTCGGCCGCACGCTGTCGAGCAACGGCAAGGGCACGGATCACGGTTGGGGCGGCAATCAGATCGTGATGGGCGGTGCCGTACAGGGCAAACGTCTCTACGGCACCTGGCCGAGCCTCGCCATCGACGGCCCCGACGACACCGGCAAGGGGCGCCTGATCCCGACCACCGCGGTGGATCAGTTCGCCGCCACGCTGGCGCGCTGGATGGGCGTTGCCGATGCCGACCTGCCGACGCTGCTGCCGAACCTGCCGAACTTCCCCACCCGGGATCTGGGGTTCATGGGCTGAAGCGGCGGGCGGATGCTCCGATCCCTGCGTATTCCGCGAAAAGACGTGATCTCTCGCTGAGATCGCCGGGACGCGGGGAAAAGACAAAGCGGCGGTATGGTTTTTTCCCAGCGTCCACAGCGAGAGCGCAAGGTTTGAATTCTTGGGTCATCGGCAGAATCCGTGGGCGAACTCCGGCTCCCACATGTAGCCCGGATGCAGCGCAGCGGAATCCGGGGGTGGTCCGCAGCCATCGGCGACACTACCCTCCCCGATCCCGGATTTCACTTCATTCCATCCGAGCTACGCGTTCTTTTCAAGATCGGTTTTGCCTTGCCATCAAAGCCCTCGAACGCGTCCCGGCCACCCACGAATTCTGCGGTAGAGCCGTTTTTCTTTTCTCTGCGTCCCAGCGCTCTCAGCGAGAGGATATGTCCTTGAGCATTTTTCCTCCGCGCCCTTGGGGCCTCGCCGTCGACTCAACCGTCATGGCCGTAGGTCAGGTTGCGCGAAAGCGCTACCTGACCTACGGCATTCGTACCCACGGCACCCAGCAGCATCACGAGCAGCAGCATCGCCCATTGCGACAGCGTCGGAACCGGCTCGGCCTGTGTGAACAGGCCGCCCGGATCGCGGATGACGGCGTTCGCCACCCAGTCGGCGTCGCCGAACTCGCCGTCGGTCAGCGTCAGGGTGACGGTGCCGGCCGCGTGGTCGATGACCGCGCCGTCGAAGCGGTACCAACCCGCGCCCTCGGGCGGGCCGAACAGTTCGCCATCCTCGAAGTACTTCCAGTACTGCGCTCCGGCCGGGATCGGCTGGCCGTAATCGATGGTCACCACCGCCGTACCGCCCGTTTCGCCGCCGATCAGCGTGAAGGCGAACAGGCGGCCGAAAACCTGCATGCCGCCCGGCGGAACGCCCGTGACCAGACCCGCCGCCTGCGCCTCTTCGAGTGTCAGGAAACCGCGCGTTTCGAGCAGGCCGGTGCTGGACGGCGCGAAGCGCCAGTCATCCTCGGCCGGCACCGAGCCGGCCTGCCCGCCGCCGTCGCCGCTCGCGTCCGCACCGCCCCAGTCGACGGTTTCGGTGCCGGCCACGCAGAAGCTCGCGGTGACCGTGGTGTCCGAGGTCAGAGTCACGGTGCACTCACTGCCATTGGTGCTGTCGCAGCCCTGCCAACCGTCGAAGGCCGA
>JAQVJI010000153.1:0-2245 GCA_028695255.1 Chromatiales bacterium
CCACCGTGGGCGACCCGTTCGGCCACGCGCAATTTGGACATTTCGACACTCGGCAGGGCCAGATAGATCAAATTCACCCGCCAGCCGTCGGCACGCAACCGTTCGACCAGCCGCAGATAGGTGCGGCCTGCCAGGGTGGTTTCAAAGGCGAAGTCCTCGCGGGCTGCGATACGCTCCTCGATCTCCCGTAGAAAGAGGCGGCTGGCAGCCAGCAGCTCCCGATCCGGCGCAAGCGGCGAAAGACCGGCGGCGATCAGATCGGCGTTGATGAAATGGGTGCAGCCCGCGACCTGGGAAAGGTACTCCAGGGCGAAGGTGGTTTTGCCCGCGCCGTTGGGTCCGGCGATGATCCAGCAGGTAGGCTCGGTTATGTCGTTCCGTTGTTTGCTCATGCGGCGGCCTCCCCGGTGGCGGTAAACAGCGCCGACTCGAAGGCGGTCCAGGCGGATTTGCGGAGGGTGGCGGCTTCGGTGCGTTTGGTTGAAGCATCTATATGAGCAGTTGCAAGGGTATCTACAAGACGCTGCTGGGTATCCTGGTCCGGGAGAGGAAAGCTTAAGTCCATCAATGCGGGTTTGGAGATATCGGCCGATCATGGCCATTCGACCCCTCGCGCCGATTGGATCAACCGCAAAAAGCCGGGCGCGACGTTCCATTGATGGCCGTCGTCGGTGGCGATGCTGACGGTCTTCTTGTTGAGGCGCAGTACCATGCCTTCCAGTGTCCGGCCGTCCGGGCCCTGGAAGCCAACGCGGTCGCCTCGCGTGAAGCTGGTCATCAGCGTGGTGGCGCGGGCCTGGGAGATGAGCTTGAGCCGCTCGACGATCAGGCGATTGAGGAAGAGCAGGTCCTCTTCGTTCAGCCGCTTGATCGCCTCGACGGCGGAAACGCGGTCGATGATTTCGATGCTGCCGGGCTTCATGGCTGTTTTCCTTTCGGAGGCGGGACGGATATTGCCCCGATCCCGCTCGATCACAGGGCATGGTCCCGGCTGCGTGGTGGCTGGTCAGAATGCCCGGCAATATAGCATCGGCGGTGAACCGTGATCACCCGGCGCGTGCTCACCCCGGCCTGAGTTCGAGAACGGTTGCCTCGAACAGCCTGCGCCGTCGCAACAGGTTTTCCGAATACTTACCATTGCGTGGCGTGAGGGCGAGGTAGTCGCGAAGGATCAGGGCGGCGCGTTCCGCCTTGTACGTCCTGAGATGCGGGTATACCTGTTCGAGCAACCGGAGCGCCTGCCGGTTGTAGATGGCGTAGGCGAAGCTGGGCGCGTGGTTGCTGCGGGCGGTGCGCTTGCCTGTGATCTTGCCGGCGCCAATGGTGGCCAGCACGAAATCCAGGAGCGGTTTCTCCGTGTTACTGATGGTGACGGCGAGTTGGCGGTTCTCGTTGCGATGCTTGCGGGAGAGCGTGACGGTACCTTCGCCATCGATGAGGCCGGCGAGGTACGCCGCATCCGTGGAGGAGAGTTTCTTCACGTCCATGCCGGCGTCTCCAGTGCCAATCCGATCGCTATCGATATTACCGCCGAACGGGTCAGAAAAGGCCAACAAAAAACCCCTGACCGGCAACCGGTCAGGGGTTCGCATTGGTGGAGGCGGCGGGACAGCTGTTCCCGGATTTTCATCCAGGGCTGGACTATTCATTCACCTGCCGTTGCCGGCAGGGGAGGGCGTGTTGTGGAACGTGCCCCCTGGCATCGATCCACCCTAGTACTCCGTGGGGCGCTGCCCTGTAGGAGCCTATGAGTCTCTAGCCGGCTTACGGGTTTCCCCTTCACCGGACGGCGTTGGCATAGGACCCCTGTCCCGTAGCGTTCACCGTATGAGCCCTCTTTTCCAACGGGGATCACTCCCCGTGGCGACCATTGTGTTAATCGAACCCGCGTCCGCAAGTCCTCCGCCCTTGGTACTACATGCTTAGTCTCGTCTTTGGATTTGACCTTGCGACCCCCGACGGACAGGGAGGCGTTCGGCGAGCCCGTTGGTTTTAGCGGATCGGCTCCGGGCCGGCTTCACCGCGATCCTGCATCAGCGACCCCTGGAATCCCAAGCTGCAGGAAGCTTGGGTCAGAGGCTGGCGCCCTTAGGCGGCCAGAGCGTAGTTGTCGTCGTTGGCAACTATTGTTGTGCCACATGATTTACGAGGTGAGTGACATCCTCGGCATGCACCTCAGGTTTCGCAACCCACGTCGAATCCAGGTCGCCCCCATTGTGTTGAAGCTAGGACATTCTACGCGCCG
>JAQVJI010000153.1:2345-4848 GCA_028695255.1 Chromatiales bacterium
CAGTTCTTCCGCGACTTCTCGCAGGTGGAGGACGACGCGGTGATCGGTCTGCTGGCGGAACCCGTCGGCCATGCCTATTTCGACCATGAGGCTGACGTCGGCATCGAAGCCGTCGGCGCGACGCCCGAAGCGGCCTTCGTCGCTGCGGCGCGGGGCATGTTCGCGATCATGGCCGAACTGGATGCGGTACGGCCACAGCAGGGCGTGTCGTTCGAGTTCGACGAGCCGGATCTCGAACTCGCCCTCGTCACCTGGCTCAACCGCCTGCTGACCGAGGCGCGCACGCACGGCCTCGTATTTTCGCGCTTCCGCCTGTGTCGCGCGGGCGACGGACACTGGATCGGCGAGGCCGTCGGCGAGCCCTGGCGCGACACGCTGGTGCGCGGCACCGAGGTCAAGGGCGCGACCTTCACCGCGCTGGCCCTGCGGCAGGAGCAGGACCTGTGGCGACTGCGCTGCGTGGTGGACGTGTAAACGGCTGCGAGGCTTGCGAACATGCGACTGGATGACCTGAAGGAAACCGCAGCCTGCCGTTTCGAGGAATCGGACCCGCCGGTGCGCTTCTATGCCGACCGCGAGCTGCTGACAGCGATGGACGACAAGGTGCGCGAGCAGATCGAGAACGTCGCGCGTCTGCCGGGGCTGGTCGGCGCGGCGATGACCATGCCGGACGCGCACTGGGGCTACGGCTTTCCGATCGGCGGCGTGGCGGCCTTCGATCCCGAGCAGGGCGGCATCGTATCGGCCGGCGGCGTCGGCTTCGACATCTCCTGCGGCATCCGCTGTCTGCGCAGCGATCTCGACCTGCCCGAACTGCTGCCGAAGCTGTCGCGCCTCGGCGACGCGCTGTTCGACAGCATCCCGGCCGGCGTCGGCGAGGAGGGCAGTCTGCGCCTGCGCCCGCGCGACCTCGACGTCGTGATGCAGGAAGGCGCGCGTTGGGCACTCGGCGGCGGTTTCGGTACGCCTGCGGATCTCGAATACATCGAGGAGAACGGCTGCGTCGCCGGCGCCGATCCGTCGGCGGTGTCGCAGCATGCGCGCGAGCGCCAGAAGGGCGAGATGGGCACGCTCGGCTCGGGCAACCACTATCTCGAAGTGCAGGTCGTCGAACGCATCCACGATGCCGCGGCGGCGGCCGCCTTCGGTCTGCGCGAAGGGCAGGTCGTGGTGTCGATCCACTGCGGCTCGCGCGGCTTCGGTCACCAGATCGGCACCGAATACATGATGAGTCTCGCCAAGGCCGCATCCCGGCTCGGCATCCGCCTGCCCGACCGCGAGCTCGCCTGCGCGCCGATCCTCTCGCCCGAGGGTCAGCGCTATCTCGGCGCGATGAACGCCGCCATCAACATCGCGCTCGCCAATCGCCAGGTGCTGACCGGCCTCACGCGCGAGGTGTTCGCGCGCCTGTGGCCCGAGGTGCGGCTGGAAACGCTGTTCGACGTCTCGCACAACACCTGCAAGGCGGAACGTCACGTCGTCGACGGCGTCGAGCGTCTGCTCTACGTGCATCGCAAGGGCGCCACGCGCGCCTTCGGACCCGGCCATCCCGCATTGCCCGAGCGCTATCGTGCGGTCGGCCAGCCCGTCATCATCGGCGGCAGCATGGGCACGGGTTCGTGGGTGCTGGCCGGCAATCCGGAATCGCAGAACGACGCCTACGCCTCCGCCTCGCACGGCGCCGGCCGTGCGATGAGCCGCAAGCAGGCATTGAAGCGCTGGAACGGCCGCGCACTGATCGACGAACTCGCCGCGCGCGGCATCGTCATCCGCACCCGCAGTCAGCGCGGTGCGGCGGAAGAGGCGCCCGGTGCCTACAAGGACGTCGACGCCGTGGCCCTGGCCACTGAACGCGCCGGCCTCGCGCGCCGCGTCGCGGTGCTGCAACCGAAACTCTGCATCAAGGGGTAAAAAACGACATGAAACCCTTCGCCGAATCCTGCGAACAGAACCGGTTGCCGATCCTCGACGTGTTGCGCGTCGAATTCGCCACGGCCTCGCGCGTGCTGGAGATCGGCAGCGGCACCGGCCAGCATGCGGTGTTCTTCGCCGCCGAGCTGCCGCACCTGACCTGGCAGACGAGCGACCTGCCCGAGACGCACGCGGGCATCCAGGCCTGGCTCGATGACGCGCGCCTGCCGAACGTGCTGCCGCCGTTTGCGCTCGACGTGCGTGCCGGCACCTGGCCGGAGGAGCCTTACGACGCCGTGTTCAGCGCCAACGCCGTGCACATCATGGGCTGGGATGCGGTCGAGGCGATGTTCGAGGGCATCGGTCGCGTGCTGGACGAAAGCGGCGTACTGGCGCTGTACGGTCCGTTCAACTACGGCGGGCGCTACACGAGCGAGAGCAACGCGCGTTTCGATCAATGGCTCAGGGCGCGCGACCCGGCGAGCGGCATCCGCGACTTCGAGGCGCTGGATGCGCTGGCCCGCGCGGCGGGTCTGTCGCTCGCGAGCGATCACGCGATGCCGGCGAACAATCGAACGCTGGTGTGGCGGCG
>JAQVJI010000153.1:4948-7032 GCA_028695255.1 Chromatiales bacterium
AGCGACAGGCCGTCGAAGGTGCTGGTGCCGCGGCCGATCTCGTCCATCAGCACCAGGCTCTGCGCGGTGGCGTGATGCAGGATGGCGGCGGTCTCGGTCATCTCGACCATGAAGGTCGAGCGTCCCGATGCGAGGTCGTCCGACGCGCCGATGCGCGTGAAGATGCGGTCGATCGGGCCGATCACGGCGCGCCGCGCCGGCACCCAGGAACCGACGTGCGCGAGCAGGGCGATGAGCGCGGTCTGACGCATGTAGGTCGACTTGCCGCCCATGTTGGGGCCGGTGATGACGAGCATGCGGCGCGCGTCGTCGAGCTTGAGATCGTTCGGCACGAACGGCGCGTCCAGCACGCGTTCGACCACCGGATGCCGGCCCTCCTCGACGTGAATGCCGGGGATGTCGGTCAGCTCGGGCCGGCAGTAGTTGAGTGCATCGGCGCGTTCGGCGAGCGCGCACAGCACGTCGAGTTCGGCCAGACCCGCGGCGGTCTTTTGCAGCGCCGGCAGCGGTGCGCGCAGCGTTTCGAGCAGGGCTTCGTACAGCACCTTCTCGCGCGCCAGCGCGCGTTCGCGCGCCGACAGCACCTTGTCCTCGAAGGCCTTCAGTTCCGGCGTGATGTAGCGTTCCGCACCCTTCAGCGTCTGCCGGCGTTGATAGTCGGCCGGCGCCTTCTCGGCCTGGCTGCGCGTGAGTTCGATGTAGAAGCCATGCACCCGGTTGTAGGCAACCTTGAGATTGGCGATGCCGGTGCGTGTGCGTTCGCGTTCCTCCAGTTCGAGCAGGAAGCGATCGGCGTTCTCGGACAGCGCGCGCAGCTCGTCGAGTTCGGCGTCGTGGCCGGGCGCGATGACGCCGCCGTCGCGGATCAGTACCGGCGGCTGTTCGACGATGGCCTGCGTGAGCAGTGCGACGATGCCGTCGTGGGTCGCGATCTCGCCGGCCAGTGCGCCCATTCGTGCGGACGAGAGCGGCGCAAGTTGCTCCTGTAATGCGGGCAATGCGGCGAGCGAATCGCGCAGCGTGGTGAGGTCACGCGGGCGCGCGCTGCCGAGCGCGACGCGCGCGAGGATGCGTTCGACGTCGCCGATGTGTTCGAGTTGCGGTTGCAGGGTCTCGCCGGCGCGCCGGTCGATGAGTTCACCGATGGCGTCGAGGCGCGCATTCAACACCGCGCGCTCGCGCAGCGGCTGATGCAGCCAGCGCCGCAGCAGGCGTCCGCCCATCGCGGTACGTGTCGCGTCCAGCACCCAGGCCAGGGTGTATTCGCCGCCGCCCGAGAGATTGCGGTCGATCTCCAGATTGCGACGCGTGGCGCCGTCCAGGATCACGCCGTCCTCGCGCCGTTCCACCGCGAGCCCGGTGAGATGGGGCAGGGCGGCGCGCTGCGTCTCCTGCGCGTATTGCAGCAGCGCGCCGGCGGCGCCGATCGCCAGTGGCAGGTCCTCGCAGCCGAAGCCCGCGAGATCGCGCGTGCCGAATTGGCGCGTCAGGCGCTCGTGCGCAGCGATGGTCTCGAAATGCCAGGGTGGACGACGCCGCGTGCCGGCCGGATGCGGCTCGGGCAGGCGCGTGTCCTCGTCGAGCAGGATCTCGGTCGGCTTCAGGCGCTCCAGCTCGCCCGCGAGCGCCTCCAGTCCGTCGATCTCCTGCACGCGGAAGCGTCCGCTCGACAGGTCGAGCCACGCGAGTCCGAAGCGATCGTCGCGTCCGGTCAGCGCCGCCAGCAGGTTGTCGCGGCGTTCCTCCAGCAGCGCTTCCTCGGTCACCGTACCGGGGGTGACGATGCGCACCACCTTGCGCTCGACCGGGCCCTTCGACGCATTCGGATCGCCGATCTGCTCGCAGATCGCCGCCGACTCGCCCTGCCGGATCAGTCGTGCCAGATAACCCTCCGCCGCATGCACCGGCACGCCCGCCATCGGGATCGGTTCGCCCGCCGACTGGCCGCGGCGCGTGAGCGTGATGTCCAGGAGCCGCGCCACGCGCACGGCGTCGTCGTAGAACAGCTCGTAGAAATCCCCCATGCGGTAGAACAGCAGGATGTCCGGATGCTCGGCCTTGATGCGCAGGTACTGCTGCATCAT
>JAQVJI010000154.1 GCA_028695255.1 Chromatiales bacterium
GCGCGAAAGAGGCAACCGCGTCGCGCAGGAACTGCTGGAGTGTGAACCATGAACTGGGGAAGCCTGTCAGACTTCATCGCCATGGGCGGCTATGCGCCGTTCGTGTGGGGATCCTACGGCGTCACGGCCGTCCTGATCGCGCTGGAAATCCTGCTTCTGAGGCAGCGCCGGCGCCGCGCACAGCAACAGGCGCGCCTGGCGGCCGAATTCAACCATGAAACCGAACGCGAGAACGACGATGAAACCCAGAACTAAGCGACTGACCCTGGTCATCGGCGGCCTGGTCGGACTCGGCCTGGTCACCGCCCTGGTGGTCAATGCCTTCCGCAGCAACATGGTGTTTTTCTACACCCCGACCCAGGTATCGCAAGGCGAGGCGCCGCGAGACCGCGCGTTCCGCATCGGCGGCATGGTGGAAGTGGGCAGCATCAACCGCGGCGGCGACGGCATGACCGTGCACTTCGTCGTCACCGATACCGCGAAGACCATCCCGGTGGAATACAAAGGCATCCTGCCCGACCTGTTCAAGGAGGGCAAAGGCGTGGTGGCGCAGGGTCGCCTCAATGGCGATGGCCGCTTCGTAGCCGATCAGGTGCTCGCCAAGCACGATGAAAACTACATGCCGCCGGAGGCCGCTCACGCCATCGAACAGGCACAAAAGCAACGCGCGATGCCCGGGAACAGCGGCATCTGAACCCTGCGTCCCACCGGCACACCATCTTGCCGACGCGCCGCGTGCAACACCCGAGAAACACTTCTTGACAGATGTCATGAAAATGATATCGTCGGCCACTGGAAGTAGACCAGATATAAAAATAAGGAGATGCTGAACAAGGACGATGGTTACTGAATAACGAGCGGCACCCCATGCAGGGTGCACGCCACCAAAGAGGTGAGGGGACAAACATGGCATTCGCGCTCGCGAAGCTGCTGCAAGACCGTGTCGACGGCCTGTTCATCATCGATGGACGGCAACGCATCGTCCATTGGGATCCGGCCTGCGAAAAGCTGTTCGGTCTCAGCGCCCGCTCCGTCGTCGGACGGGTGTGTCACCAAATCCTCAATCAACTGACCCTGGGCGGCGAGGAACGCTGCAACGCCCACTGCTCGCTCGGCGAAATCAGTTGCGGGCAGATGATGCCCCACAGCCTCTCCCTCAGCATGCGCACCGCCGGCAGCATGCGTCCCGAACTGCGCATGCACACGATGCTCGTCCCCTCGCAGGACGAGTCCGGCTGGAACGTGGTGCACGTTCTGTCGCGCGGCAAGTCACTGCACGCGACGGTATTCGAGGCGGATGCCGCTCCGGGCGGGGAACATGCCGAACCACGCAAGGAACCCTGCTCCCGTTCGCCCCTCACCCGGCGCGAAATGGAAATCCTGCGCCTGCTCGCAGCAGGACATTCGACCGCCCGCATGGCCGAAATCCTGTGTGTAAGTCAGGTCACGGTACGCAACCACATCCAGCACCTGCTGAACAAAATGGGCGTCCACAGCCGCCTGGAAGCCGTGGCCTGCGCCAAGCAGCACGGCGTCGCGTTATAAGCCCATCGTTTCACCGCCCGCCCCGCAGTCGACTGCATCAATACAACCAAAAAGTTGCACCCTCACCACACAAATGATGCGGTCGCATCATTCTAATTTCTTATCCGCATATTTATCCTTGTTATAGTCGCGTATCAGAAGGCGAACCGGTTCTGGAACCGCCTTCGATGTGTGGCCGCGGATGGGTTTCAAAAATCGCCAAGGCATTGCCCTTGCGCGCCATCGAGGGACCCGACCGCCGCGATTCATGAGTGGCACCACGACAGACCAATAACTGCCGCACACCTGTGCGGCGCACAAGAAACCTGAGGAGGACAACCGTGATCGGCACACGACTCTCGAGGCTCGCGCGGGTGGCTATCGGCATGGCACTGATGTGCCTGCCGATGGCACCGCTGATGGCCGCCGAACCTGCATCGGCAACCGCAACCGCAACCGCATCTACCGACAACCCGACCATCCAGGAGAAGGTCGTCCGTACCTGTACCGCCTGCCACCACGAGAATTACAAGATTCCCGTGATGAGCATCTTCAAGACCAAGCATGGTGTAATGGCCGATTCACGTGCTCCGTTCGGCGACCGGGCCTGCATGTCCTGTCACGGCGACTCGGTGGAGCATCTGAAGGACATCACCCAGCAGCCCGACGTGTTGTTCGCCGAGCACAGCCACAACACGCCGGCCGAGAAGAACGCACCCTGCCTGACCTGCCACGAGAGCGGTATCCGCATGCACTGGAAGGGCGGCCAGCACGAGACCAACAACCTCGCCTGCGTCGACTGCCACAAGATCCACACCGATCACGACAAGGTGCGCGACAAGAAGACCCAGCCTCAGGTCTGCTTCAAGTGCCACAAGGACCGTCAGGCCGACGTCCTGAAGCCCTACTCGCACCCGATCAAGGAGGGCAAGGTCGCGTGCAGCGACTGCCACAACCCGCACGGCACCGTGGGTCCGAAGCTGCTCAAGAAGAACAACGTGGTCGAGACCTGCTATCAGTGCCACGCCGAGAAGCGCGGTCCGTTCCTGTGGGAGCACCCGCCGGTGCGCGAGGACTGCACCAACTGCCATAACCCGCATGGCTCGATCCATCAGGCCCTGCTGAAGCAGCGCGTGCCGTTCCTGTGCCAACAGTGCCACCTGATGAATTTCCATCCCAGCGGCACTTATAGCGGCACCGGCATCCCCTCCGGTGGTGGCGCGGCCCAGCAGTTGCTGCTGCGTGGTTGCGAAAACTGCCATTCTGCGGTGCACGGATCCAATCATCCGGGCGGCCGTCGCTGGCAGCGCTGATGACCACCCGTTCGATTGCGAGGAATCTGATATGAAAATGACGAATCATTCCGAACGAGGCTGGAAAAAGCGTGCCCTGTGCACGGCGGTCGCGGCCGCCTGCCTCGTCCCCGTTGCAACCCATGCCGATGCCTTCGGGGACTTCGATCCGGAGGCGATGAAGGAGATCGAGAAGTTCTCGACCCTGCACACCAAGCCCTACGACCAGGCGGCCTACGACGAACTGACCAGCTACCACCAGTCGGTGGAAGCAGGGCTGATCGTGGTCGACAAGGACTCCGCCAAATTCGGCCGCTTCAACGGCCTGGGCGAGGAAGGCGTCCATCCGGTGATCAACTTCCAGTTGGGCACCGGCGAGACCTACAACAGTTCCCAGACGGGCTTTTGGCTCGCCAAGGGCCGTGACGTCGGTCTCGACACGATCAACCTGCAGGCCGAGTTCGGGCAGCACGGCAACTGGGAGGCCTATGTCGAGTACGACCAGATCCCGGTTTTCCGCAATGACGACACCCGGACCATCTTCCGCGGAGCAGGGAGCGCCAACCTGACCTTGCCGCCCGAATGGACGCCGGCGCCCGGCAATGTTGCCAACGATCCGCCGACCTACTTCGGCGACGTGCGCGACTTCGATGACATCAACACGCCCGGTGTTCTGAAGGACGTCGACATCCGTCACGATCGCAAGATCATCAAGGTGTTGGTCGAGAAGATCATCGACAACGAGTGGTCGGCGGTGGCGAGCTATCGGCACGAGAAAAAGGAAGGCGTGAAAATGACCGGCGTCACGATGGGCCTGTCGGGCGGCAACCCGCGCGCCTTCATGCTGCCGGAGCCGATCGACACCGTCACGCAGCAGGCCAACGCGACCATCGCCTACAGCACGCGCGAGTTGCAGTTGCAGCTCGCCTACGACCTGTCGCTGTTCACCAACAACGACGAGATCCTGATGTTCTCCAATCCGTACAACGGACTGGCGGCACACGACTCGGATAGCTGGTGGTCGAACGGCGGCCAGGGCGGCTATTCGCTGCCGCCCAGCAACCAGGCGCACAAGATCATCGCCAGCGGCGGCTACTACATCACGGACAGCATGCGCCTGAGTGCGGAACTGGCCCTCGGCCGCATGACCCAGGATGAGGATTTCCTCGGCTACACGGTCAATCCGAACCTGGTGGTCACCGAGCCGCTGCCACGCAGTTCCCTCGATGGCCAGATCAACACCACCCTGGTAGGTCTGCGGCTGACGGATCGACCGATGTCGAAGTTGAACTGGGGCCTGTCGTTCCGCTACGACGACCGCGACAACAAGACGCCGGTCGATCTGTACAACTACATCCGCAACGACAGTCAGGACCAGCCCACCAATCTGGCCGGCAACAGCTATCGCTACAACGAGCCGCTCAGCTACCAGGAAATCGTGTATGCGGCCGACGTGGGCTACGCCGTCACCAGTGACATCAACGTCAGCGGCGGTCTGGAGCGCAAGGAGCTCGAACGCACGTTCTCCGAGGTAGCCGAGTCGGACGAGAACACCCTCAAGCTCGGTGCACGCTGGCGCATGACGGACACCGTACAGGGCTCGTTGAAGTACGCGCACGGCGAACGCAGCGGTTCGGACTACGACGTGTTCGAGGTCATGCACAGCGGCTTCACGGAAGAATACGTGGCCGCCAACTGCACCAACATGGCGTTGATGCAGCGCTGCTGGGAATACCATCCCAACCTGCGCAAGTTCTACCTCGGCGACCGCGACCGTGATTCGGTGAACCTGTCGTTGTCCGCCATGCCGACGGAGCGTTTGAGCCTCGGCTTCCACGCCACCATCGTCAACGACGATTATTCGATGAAGGGTGCTGCAACCGATCCGGCCTACTCGACCGACAGCGGTTACTGGGCCGACACCGGCAACGCCAATGCCGATGGCGACATCAACGCCAGCAACCAACTCGGCGTTCGCAATGCCGAGAACGGCAGCTACACGCTGGACGTTGCGTTCCAGGCGACGGATGGTCTGAGTCTGTACGGCTTCTATACCCGCGAGAAGATCGCTACCGACTATTACGGGCATCAGACCCAGAACGCCCAGAACGACCCGAGCGCCGAGACCTCGACCACCTTCGGTGGCGACCGCGAGTGGCGCATCCAGACCGACGACGAGTACGACACCATCGGTCTCGGGTTCAAGCAGCGACTGATGGGCAATCGCCTGGAGGTGGGCGCGGACATTACCCGCGTCGTGTCCAACACCAGCTACAAGCACACCATCGGCTCCGGCCTGACGGGTGCGCCGTTGCCGGACATCGAGGCGGACCAGACCACGCTGTCGCTGTTCGGCCGGTACAAGGTCAACAAGGATCTGTCGGTGACCGCGCGCTACATCTACGACAAGTACGATGCCAAGGAATTCGGTTTCGACGACGTCACCTACAACACGATGAACAATGTGTTGGGCATGGGTGAGCAGGCACCGAACTACAAGGTCCAGGCCATCGCGGTGTCGGCGAGCTATCGCTTCTGACGAGGCGCAACCACAACCATAACGCGTGAGTCACGGCTGTTCGATGGGGGTGATCGGGATACGTCCCGCTCACCCCCTTTTTTCGGGCTCGTCAGCACAATGGGTGAGTATCGACTCTTCCGCTTCTCGTGGGAGCAGCCAACGAGCCGTTTTTTCGTAGCCAGGTTGCCTCTCCAACATCCATACTCTGGCGGCGATGAAACTCCTGTCGTCATACACCGTCGAATCCTTGCTTCCGCAACGACCTCCCGGTTGAAAATTGCCGCGATACATGGAAACTACGCGCTTGGCCGAAATGATCGGCATCCCGTTTCCCACTCATGTGGCACAAACGCCACCCCCGGTGTTCCGGCGACGGACTTCCCCGGCATCGCATCTTCCATGAGGTAACCTCCCGATGGTTCCGGAACTCGGACATTTCGCCCTGATCCTGGCGCTGCTGCTGGCGCTGGCGCAGGGCACCCTGCCGCTGGTCGGCGCAGCGCGCAACAACCGCTCCTGGATGGCCGTCGCGAGACCCGCCGCGACCGGGCAGTTCGTGTTCGTGGCCTTCGCCTTCGGCTGCCTCGCCTGGTCCTTTCTCAGTCACGACTTCTCCGTCGTCAACGTCGCCAACAACTCCTATTCGAAACTGCCGACGATCTACCGCTTCACCGCCACCTGGGGTTCGCACGAGGGTTCGCTGCTGTTCTGGACCCTGATGCTGTCGCTGTGGTCGGTGGCCGTCGCCACCTTCAGCCGCCACCTGCCGGAAGACATGTCGGCGCGTGTGCTCGGCGTGATGGGTCTGGTCAGCGTCGGCTTCCTGTTGTTCATGCTGTTCACGTCCAATCCGTTCCTGCGCCTGATTCCGGCAGCAGCCGAGGGTTCCGACCTCAATCCGCTGTTGCAGGACCCGGGCATGATCATTCATCCGCCGATGCTCTACATGGGCTACGTCGGCTTTTCCGTCGCCTTCGCCTTCGCCATCGCCGCCCTGCTCTCCGGTCGTCTCGACGCGAGCTGGGCGCGCTGGTCGCGTCCCTGGACCACCGCCGCCTGGGTGTTTCTCACGCTCGGCATCATGATCGGCAGCTGGTGGGCCTATTACGAACTCGGCTGGGGCGGCTGGTGGTTCTGGGATCCAACCGAAAATGCCTCGCTGATGCCCTGGCTCGTCGGCACTGCGTTGATCCATTCGCTGGCCGTCACCGAGAAGCGCGGCTCGTTCAAGGTGTGGACCGTACTGCTCGCCATCACCGCCTTCTCGCTGTCGCTGCTCGGCACCTTCCTGGTGCGCTCCGGCGTACTGTCGTCGGTACATGCCTTCGCCACCGATCCGGCGCGCGGACTGTTCATCCT
Source organism: Chromatiales bacterium (assembly GCA_028695255.1). GTDB lineage: Bacteria > Pseudomonadota > Gammaproteobacteria > Ectothiorhodospirales > Ectothiorhodospiraceae > JAQVJI01. The sequence goes on from JAQVJI010000154.1 coordinate 6,697, forward strand.
GGTGTTCCTGTCGGTGGTGATCGGCGGTTCGCTGCTGCTGTTCGCGCTGCGTGCGTCGCAGGTCGGGCTCGGCGGCAAGTTCGCACTGTTCTCGCGCGAATCCCTGCTGCTCGCCAACAACGTGCTGCTGCTCACCGCCGCCGGCACCGTGCTGCTCGGCACGCTGTATCCGCTGTTCGTCGATGCGCTCGGGCTCGGCAAGATCTCGGTCGGACCGCCCTACTTCAACTCGGTGTTCATCCCGATCATGGCGCCGGTGCTGTTCCTGATGGGCATCGGCCCGCTGGTGCGCTGGAAACACGCCGAACTGCCGCCG
>JAQVJI010000155.1:0-1409 GCA_028695255.1 Chromatiales bacterium
GCGGTCGAACCGTGGGTGGTGGCCGCCGGTTACGGAGCCAGGCTCGAACAGGCGCAGGCCTGGTTCGATCAGTGGGGGGTGTGGGTGGTGTTCGTGGCGGGATTCTCGCCCATCCCCTACAAGGTGTTCACGATCACCGCCGGTGCGCTGTCGATGGCGTTGCTGCCGTTCGTGCTCGCATCACTGGTCGGCCGCGGCGCGCGCTTCTTCGCCGTGGCCTTGCTCATCGCCTGGGCCGGACCGCGCATCGAACCGCGCATCCGGCCGTACATGGAGTGGATCGGGTGGGGTACCGTCGCGCTGCTCGGCATCGCGCTGCTCGTCTACTACCTGCGGGTGTAACGATCCTAGAAACCGCAGTTGACCACTGCGTGGTTTCGATAAGTTCATTGGGGAAGGAAATGTTCCTGCCTTCGACAGACTTCACCCCAAGGGTGAGTACGCTACGCACCCGATTGCACCCCTGGCGCGCCCGCTGGCGGTGTTGCTCCTCCTTGCAGGGGATGGCCCTGCCGCGTCGTCGCGCCTTGCCTGCGAACGCGCCAGGGGCACACTCGGGCGCGTTCAACTGCGGTTTCTAGGATGATGTACCGCGCGCTCGTGCTGCTCGCGGTCGGGTTGCTGCTGTCCGGCTGTCCGGCGTTGCAGAAGGATCGCGTCGAGGCGCGTCGTACCGGTTATTACATCGTCGATCGTGGCGACACGTTGTATTCGATTGCCTTCGATCGCGGACTGGATTTTCGCGACGTCGCCGCGTGGAACGGCATTCGCGTACCCTACACGATCTATCCCGGTCAACGATTGCGCCTGATCGCGCCGCCCGGCTACGTGCGGCCCGCCACGCCGATGGCAACCGCACCACCCGCCAAGAAAACGCCTGCCACGAAACCGCCGGCGACGCAGACGCGGCCGGCTCCGAAGCAGCCGGCAGCCGCCACCAAACCACCGGCGCAAACGAAGCATGCGCCCGCGCCGACGAAACCCGCACCAGCCGGTAAACCGGTCTGGCAATGGCCGACGCAGGGGCAGGTGATACGTGGTTTTTCGGCCGACGGCACGACCAAAAAAGGCATTGCGATCGCGGGAAAAAGCGGGCAACCGGTGCGTGCTTCGGCGGCCGGCCGAGTGGTTTACAGCGGCAGTGGACTTATCGGTTATGGCGAGCTTATCATCATCAAGCACAACGAAAATTTCCTCAGCGCCTATGCGCATAACGAGCGAATTCTGGTCAGGGAAGGCGAGGACGTGAAGGCCGGCCAGCAGATCGCCCGCCTCGGCAGCACCGGCACCGATCGTCCGATGCTGCACTTCGAGATTCGCTACGACGGCAAACCCGTGGATCCCATGCGATACCTGCCCAAACGATAGGCCGGAAATCCACGCAGCATTCACCGCCGCAAAGCCCTACA
>JAQVJI010000155.1:1509-7009 GCA_028695255.1 Chromatiales bacterium
CGGGCGCTGATGAACCAGACCCGCACCATCCGGCTGCCGATCCACGTCATCAAGGAACTCAACATCTATCTGCGCGCCGCGCGCAAGTTGTCGCAGGAACTCGACCACGAACCAAGCCACGAGGAAGTCGCGCAGTATCTGGACAAGCCGGTCGAGGACGTGAAGAAGATGCTGGCGCTGTCCGAGCGCGTCACCTCGGTCGATCTGCCGATCGGCAAGGACGGCGACCGTCCGCTGCTGGACGTGATTCCGGACGAGCAGACGCCGGAGCCCTCGGCGCTGATCCAGGACGAGGACATCGTGCATTTCGTCGACGAATGGCTGGGCGAACTCGACGAAAAGCAGCGCGAGGTCATCGTGCGCCGCTTCGGCCTGCACGGCTTCGAGCGTGCGACGCTGGAGGAGGTCGGGCGCGAACTCGGCGTGACGCGCGAGCGCGTGCGCCAGATCCAGATGGAGGCGCTGCGCCGTCTGCGCCGCATCCTGGAAAGCCGCGGCTTTTCGGAAGACGCCCTGTTGCAGGGCTGACCGCCGTTCGCTCGTAGGAGCCTGGCCCTCCGGGCGATGGGGGGCGATCGAAGCCACCGGTCGCCGAGAGGGCTCGGCTCCTACGGCTGTGCCTCGCCATCCGTCCAGTCGACGATCAATGCCGCCATCACGCGCCGGCCCTCGGCCATCAGCACGGCATAGGTTCGACACGCGGCGGCGGTGTCCATCACCTCGATGCCGACGCCGCGCTCGGCGCATGCCCGCAATACGGTACGTTCCGGAAAGCACTGCCGCGCGCCACTGCCGAGCAGCAACACGTCCGGCTGCTGCCCGTCCAGCAGTTCGATCAGGTGTTCGGCCGTCAGCGCGGCCACCGAGGGGGGGGCCCAGGCCTCCACCAGCAGATCCGGCATGACCACCAGGCCGACCGTGTGCAGCACGCCGTTGACGCGCACGCCGTCGGCACCGCAGGCGGTGATCGCATAGCTGCCGGAGCCGCTGTCGAGGGAGAATTTCATGCGGCGGATTATCGGTCATTCCGACGTCGCGTGCGTACCCGTCGTACATTGACAGTCCCATGACCGACCAGTAATGTTGCTGACTTCCTTTCTCCCACCTCCTGTAATCCGCGGGTCAAGTCCGTGAACGACGAATTTCCGAGAATCAAGCGCCTTCCGCCCTACGTCTTCAACATCGTCAACGAGCTCAAGGCCAAGGCACGAGCCCGCGGGGAGGACATCATCGACTTCGGTATGGGCAATCCGGATCAGCCCACGCCGCAGCACATCGTCGACAAGCTGGTCGAGGCCGCCAGCCGCGGCGATACCCATCGTTATTCGGTGTCGAAGGGCATTCCGCGCCTGCGCCGCGCCATCTGCAAGTGGTACAAGGGCCGCTTCGACGTCGATCTCGATCCGGACACCGAGGCGATCGTCACCATCGGTTCGAAGGAAGGGCTTGCGCATCTGGCGCTCGCCACCCTCGGTCCCGGCGACGCGGTACTGGTGCCGAACCCGGCCTATCCGATCCATCCCTACGGCTGCGTGATCGCGGGTGCCGACGTGCGCCACGTGCAGCTCACGCCGGACGTGGATTTCTTCGCCGAACTCGAAAAGGCGATCCAGGACAGCTGGCCCAGGCCGAAGATGCTGATCCTGAATTTCCCCGGCAACCCGACCACGCAATGCGTGGAACTGGAATTTTTCGAGAAGGTGGTGGCGATCTGCCGCGAGCACCGCATCTGGGTGGTGCACGACATTGCCTATGGCGAGATCTCCTTCGACGGCTATCGTCCGCCCTCGATCCTTCAGGTGCCGGATGCCAAGGACTGTGCGGTCGAGTTCTACACCCTGTCCAAGACCTACAACATGCCGGGCTGGCGCGTCGGCTTCATGTGCGGCAACCCGACGCTGGTCGGCGCACTGGCGCGCATCAAGTCCTATCTCGATTATGGCACCTTCACGCCGATCCAGGTCGCGGCCATCACCGCGCTGGAAGGTCCGCAGGACTGCGTGCAGGAGATATCCGACATGTACGAACGCCGCCGCGACGTGCTGTGCGAAGGCCTGAACGCGCTTGGCTGGGCGGTCGAGAAGCCGAAGGCGACGATGTTCGTGTGGGCGAAGATCCCCGAACAGTTCGCGCACCTCGGTTCGCTCGAATTCTCCAAGCTGATGCTCAAGGATGCCAAGGTCGCGGTCTCGCCCGGCATCGGCTTCGGCAGCTACGGCGACAGCCACGTGCGTTTTTCGCTGATCGAGAACGAACATCGCACGCGCCAGGCACTGCGCGGCATCAAGCAGATGTTCCGCAACCACGAGGCGGCGGCGAAGACGGCTTGAAGCGTCACGCCCAACCAACCATGAGGAATCCGATTTGAATCCGGTCAAGGTAGGACTGCTCGGGCTCGGTACCGTCGGCGGCGGTACCGTGCGGGTGCTGAAACGCAATGCGGCGGAGATCGCGCGCCGTGCCGGCCGTGGCATCGAGGTCGTGCACGCGGCCGCGCGCGACACCAGCCGTGCGCATCCCGAGGACATCGTCGGCATGCGCATCACGCAGGACCCGTTCGAGGTCGTGAACGATCCCGAGGTCGAGGTCGTCGTCGAGCTGATGGGCGGTTACTCGCCGGCGCGTGAACTCGTGTTGAAGGCGATCGAGAACGGCAAGCACGTCGTCACCGCCAACAAGGCGTTGATCGCGACCCACGGCAACGAGATCTTCGCCGCCGCGCAGCGGAAGGGCGTGACGGTCGCGTTCGAGGCTGCGGTCGGCGGCGGCATTCCGGTCATCAAGGCGATCCGCGAGGGCCTGGCCGGCAACACCATCCAGTGGCTGGCCGGCATCATCAACGGCACCGGCAACTTCATCCTCACCGAGATGCGCGACAAGGGCCGCGACTTCGCCGACGTGCTGGCCGAGGCGCAGCGCCTGGGTTACGCCGAGGCCGATCCGACCTTCGACGTCGAGGGCATCGACGCCGCGCACAAGCTCACCATCCTGGCCTCGATCGCCTTCGGCATCCCGCTCCAGTTCGAGCGCGTCTATACCGAGGGCATCACCAAGATCACGCGCGAGGACGTGGCCTATGCGGGCGAACTCGGCTATCGCATCAAGCATCTCGGCATCGCGCGCCGCGCCAGCGGCGGCATCGAACTGCGCGTGCATCCGACGCTGATCCCGCAGCGGCGCCTGATCGCCAACGTCGACGGCGTGATGAACGCGGTGCTGGTGTACGGCGATGCGGTCGGTCCGACGCTCTACTACGGCGCCGGTGCCGGTGCCGAACCGACCGGTTCGGCGGTGGTGGCGGATCTGGTGGACGTGGTGCGCGCGTTGACCTCCGACCCGGAGAACCGCGTGCCGCACCTGGCGTTCCAGCCCGGTTCGCTGTCCGACCTGCCGATCCTGCCGATGGCCGAGGTGCAGACCGCGTTCTATCTGCGCCTGCGCGTGGCCGACCGCCCCGGCGTGCTGGCCGAGATCACGCGCATCCTCGGCAGCCGCGAGATCAGCATCGAGGCCATCCTGCAGAAGGAGACCGACGACGCGAGCGGCGAGGCCACGATCATCATCCTCACCCACGGCGTGCGCGAGGGGAACATGATGGACGCCATCGCCGACATCGAAGCGCTGACGACGGTCAAGGCGCCGGTCGTGCGCATCAGACTCGAAAACCTCAAGTGAGGGGAGAGGTGTGAGGGGTAAGGGGGGAGGCGTTATAATCCCCGCCCTCACGCCTTTCACCTCACTCCTCACGGACAACGCCCATGCCTTTTCGACCCCGCTACACCGGCCTCATCGAGCGTTACCGCGACCGCCTGCCGGTCCATGACGACACGCGCATCATCTCGCTCGGCGAGGGCAACACGCCGCTGATCCGGCTCAACAACATCCCGCGCCTGATCGGTCGCGAGGTCGACATCTACGTCAAGTACGAAGGCCTGAACCCGACTGGCTCGTTCAAGGACCGCGGCATGACCATGGCCGTGACCAAGGCGGTGGAAGAGGGTTCGCGCGCGATCATCTGCGCCTCCACCGGCAACACCTCGGCCGCCGCCGCCGCCTATGCCGCGCGCGCCGGCATCACCTGCTTCGTGCTGATCCCCGAAGGCAAGATCGCGATGGGCAAGCTGGCGCAGGCGATGATCCACGGCGCGGTGGTGATCCAGATCAAGGGCAACTTCGACGCCGGCATGCAGCTCGTGAAGGACGTTGCGAGCGAAGCGCCGGTCACCATCGTCAACTCGGTCAATCCGTATCGCCTGCAAGGCCAGAAGACGGCCGCGTTCGAGATCGTCGAGGAGCTCGGTCGCGCGCCCGACTATCACTGCCTGCCGGTCGGCAACGCGGGCAACATCACCGCGCACTGGATAGGCTATTGCGAGTATTCCTCCGCTTCCGGCGACAACGTGACGCAGGCCTGTGCCTTCTGCAAGGGGCATTGCAAGTACGCCGGCGGCGCCATCGTCGGCAACCGCCCGCGCATGGTCGGTTATCAGGCCGCCGGTTCCGCACCCTTCATGCGCGGTCACATGGTCGACGATCCCGAGACCGTCGCCACCGCCATCCGCATCGGTCATCCGCAGTCCTGGGACTACGCCTGGAAGGTGCAGAAGGAGTCCGGCGGCTGGTTCGACGAATGCACGGATGCCGAGATCCTCGCCGTGCAGAAGCTGCTGGCCGAGAAGGAGGGCGTGTTCTGCGAACCGGCCTCGGCGACCTCGCTCGCCGGTGCGTTGAAGGACGTCGAATCCGGTCGTATCCCGGAGGGTTCGTCGATCGTCTGCACGCTCACCGGCCACGGCCTGAAGGACCCGGATACGGCGATCAAGCAGAGCACGACGCCGGTGCTGACCATCGACGCCACGCTCGACGCGGTCAAGAAATCCATTCTGGACAACATGGCGAAGTAGCCGGGGCAACGTGCCGGTGCGGGCCGTCGGCCGCCGCCCGGTAGACGTTTCAGGACCGTTCGTCCACATCGTTCTTGCGTGCAGCGAATTCGGCACGTAGTGTGGTGACATTGACCGGCGGCAGGACGGCCGCGCAACCACAGAATGGGGGTGCCGGATGAAACGTCTTCGCCATATCGGTTCACGCAATACGGCCGCGCTCCTGTTTGCGGTCCTGTTGTCATGCCTCGCGATGCCACTGGCCATGGCGCAGGGCCAGCCGCGATGGGTCGTGGCATTCGCCCAGGACACGCTCGCCAACGACTGGCGGCGGGCGCAGACGGACGGTCTGGTGGAGGCGTTTCGCCAGCATCCGGAGGTCCGGTTCATTCATACGGAAGCCGGCGGCAATACGGCGCGCCAGATCCAGGACATCGAAGACCTGGTCGCCGGCGGCATCGACCTGCTCATCACTAGCCCGCGCGATGCGGACCTGATGACGCCCGTCATCGAGCGCGTGACCGCGCGCGGCATCCCGGTGGTGCTGCTCAGCCGTCGTACCACCGGCGACGTGTACACCACTTTCATCCACACCGACAACCGTGCCATCGCACGTC
>JAQVJI010000156.1 GCA_028695255.1 Chromatiales bacterium
TTCGCTGAGAAAGGCGCGCTCGCGCGCCACCAGGTCGAATACGAACACCGTCATCAGCACCGCGTGCACGATCGCGATGCCGAGCATCAACTGGCGCGTGATGGTGGCGGTGAAGAGTCGGCGCAGGGATCTCATGATCTCACTCGACCGGGCGCACTTCGCGACTGAAACGCGCGATGAATTGACGCACCGAGTCATAGGTGGCATCGTCCGCCGCTTCGAAACGCGACAGTTCCATGCGCGCGAGAATGGCGCGACCACTGTCGATCTCATGCAATCCGAACAGCAGATCGCTCACCCGATTCACCACCGCAACCGGCACCTCGGGCAGTACCACCAGACCGTTGTTGGGCAGGGATTCGGTCTGCCATTTCACCTCCAGCGCCTCGGCCAGTTCCGGCCGTTCGCGGCTCAGGGCACGCCAGGGCGGTGGCCAGGTCGCACCGGCCGCGACGTCGCCGAGATAGACGTTCATGATCGAGGATTCCTGCGAGCCGACGTAGCGGTTCTCGACCTCGTGCATCACGTCGAGGCCGTGGCTGTTGAGGTAGTGCTGCGGCAGCATCGTGGCGGCGAGCGCGGTCGGCGCCGGATAGCTCACCGCCTTGCCGCGCAAGTCCGTCACCTCATGGATGCCGCTGTCCTTGCGCACCAGGATGATGCCGCGGAAATTGTGGTCGTCGCCCATCTTGCCGAACACGCGGTAACCCTGCTTCACCGCATTGACGGTCTGATAGGGATTGGGCAGCGCGAAATGGAACTGACGCGCATAGAGCTTCTCGTCGTAGGCCGCGTAGTTGCGCGAGGCCTCGAGCCGGAAGCGGGCGTCGTCGACGTGCTCGCTCAGGTACGCCATCAGCGGACCGAATACCTCGTGCAGACGCTGCGGATTGTGCAACGGATGCACGCCGAACACGTACACCGCCTCGGTGGATGTCGACCGGGGCGAGAACGTGGGGGTGTATTCAGGTGCTTCGCCGGAATTGCAGGCCGTCAACGCCAGCGCGACGAGCAGGTGGAGCACCGCTACGAACGGCTGGTGAGGAGAGAATGATGTGCGGCGCATACACCCGGGAGTATACGTGATGACCCTCACAATGTGAGGAGACGCCAAGAATCGATCCGCGCCCCGGGTCCGTGGGGCCAGGCTACCCCACCCACACCCGCGCATTGCGGAACAGGCGCAGCCACGGTCCGTCCTCGCCCCATTCCGGCGGATGCCAGGAATGCTGCACGCTGCGGATCACGCGTTCGGGGTGCGGCATCATGATGGTGACGCGGCCGTCGACGCTGCTGAGGCCGGTGATGCCGTAGGGCGAGCCGTTCGGGTTCTCCGGGTATTGCTCGGTGGCGCGGCCGTGATGGTCGACGTAGCGCAGACTCACGAGTCCGGCGTGCAGCACGGCCTCGGGCGTGTTGCCGTGGAAGGCCGCGCGGCCCTCGCCGTGCGAGACGACGACCGGCAGCAGCGAGCCCTGCATGCCGGCGAGCAGGATCGACGGACTCGGCGCGATTTCCACCAGCGACAGCCGTGCCTCGAACTGTTCGGAACGATTGCGCAGGAATTCCGGCCAGTGCGCCGCACCGGGGATCAGTTCCTTCAACTGCGACATCATCTGGCAGCCGTTGCAGACGCCGAGGCCGAACGTATCCTCGCGCTTGAAAAATGCTTCGAAGGCGTCGCGTGCGCGCGGATTGAACAGGATCGAGCGCGCCCAGCCGCCGCCCGCACCGAGCACGTCGCCGTAGGAGAAGCCGCCGCAGGCGGCCAGACCCTTGAACCCGGAAAGGTCCTCGCGCCCACCGATGACGTCGGTCATGTGCACGTCGACGGGCGTGAAGCCGGCGCGACGGAAGGCCTCGGCCATCTCGATCTGACCGTTGACGCCCTGTTCGCGCAGGATGGCGACGCGCGGACGCACGCCCTTGGCGATGAACGGCGCGGCCACGTCTTCCTGCGCGTCGAAACCGACCTTCGGCGACAGACCGGGATCGGTCGCGTCCGCAAGGCGTGCGTATTCCTCGTCGGCGCAGACCGGGTTGTCGCGCAGCGCCTGCATGCGCTGGCTGACGTCGGACCACTGCTGCAGCAGATCGACCAGACCGGCCTCGTAGAGCGCCTGGCGTCCGCGCCGGAACACGATCCGGCCTTCGTCGTGGGTGCCGATGACGTGCACCAGATGGCCGAGTTCGGCCTCGCGGAAGATCGCAAGCACGTCCTCGGTATCGCCGTGGCGCACCTGGATCACGGCGCCGAGTTCCTCGTTGAACAGCGCGGCGACGGGATCGTCGCCCAGGTCGTCCAATTGCACCGTGAGACCGCAGCGGCCGGCGAAGGCCATCTCGCACAGCGTGACGAACAGACCGCCGTCGGAACGGTCGTGATAGGCGAGCAGCAGGCGCTCGCGGTTGAGTTCCTGGATGGCGTCGAAGAAGCGCAGCAGCGCATCGGGATCGTCGAGGTCGGGCGTGTGATGGCCGACCTGACGATAGACCTGTGCCAGACAGGAACCGCCCATGCGCCGCTGCCCCTTGCCGAGATCGATCAACAGCAGGTCGGTGTCGCCCTCGTCGGTGCAGAGTTGCGGCGTGAGTACGTGACGCACGTCGATGACCGGCGCGAAGGCGGAGACGATCAGCGACAGCGGCGCCGCCATCGTGCGCTGTTCGCCGTCCTGCTGCCACACGGTCTTCATCGACAGCGAATCCTTGCCGACCGGGATCGCGATGCCGAGCCGCGGACACAGTTCCTCGCCCACCGCCTTCACGGTGTCGAACAGCGCCGCGTCCTCGCCCGGATGACCGGCGGCGGCCATCCAGTTGGCGGACAGGCGGACGTCGGACAGGCGCGCGATCGGCGCGGCGGCGATGTTGGTGATCGCCTCGCCCACCGCCATGCGGCCGGAGGCGGCAGGTTGCAACAGCGCCACCGGCGCGCGCTCGCCCATCGCCATCGCCTCGCCGGTGAAGCCGTGGAAATCGGTGAGCGTGACCGCGCAGTCGGCCACCGGCACCTGCCAGGGTCCGACCATCTGGTCGCGCGCGCACAGACCGCCGACCGTGCGGTCGCCGATGGTGATGAGAAACTGCTTCGACGCCACCGTCGGCAGGCGCAGGATGCGCGCGACGGCGTCGGCGATGTCGATCCCGCGGGTGTCGAATTCGGGTTTGGGGAAGCTCGCATGATGCACGTCGCGCAGCATCTTCGGCGCCTTGCCGAGCAGCACTTCCATCGGCAGGTCGACCGGATTGTCGCCGAACAGCGCATCTCCGACCAGCAGACGGCGGTCCTCGGTGGCGGTGCCGATCACGGCGTAGGGGCAACGCTCACGCTCGCAGATGCGTGCAAACGTCTCCATGTATTCGGGGTCGATGGCGAGCACATAGCGCTCCTGCGCCTCGTTGCACCAGATCTCCATCGGCGACATGCCGGGTTCGTCGGAGGGCACGGTGCGCAGCTCGAAGCTGCCGCCGCGGTCGGCGCCGTCGACGATCTCCGGCACGGCGTTCGACAGGCCGCCCGCGCCGACATCGTGCACCGACAGGATGGGGTTCGGATCGAGCGCGATGCAGCGGTCGATGACCTCCTGGCAACGGCGCTGCATCTCCGGATTGCCGCGCTGCACGGAGGCGAAGTCGAGATCCTCCGCGCTGGCGCCGCTGGCCATCGACGAGGCCGCGCCGCCGCCGAGACCGATCAGCATCGCCGGACCGCCGAGCACGACGATCGGCGTGCCGGGCGGCAGGTCCTTCTTTTCGACGTGGCCGCCGCGCACGCAGCCGACGCCGCCGGCGATCATGATCGGCTTGTGATAGCCGCGCAGTTCCGCGCCTTTCACGCCCGGCACGCGTTCCTCGAAGCTGCGGAAATAACCCGCCAGCGCGGGCCGGCCGAATTCGTTATTGAAGGCGGCGGCGCCGATCGGGCCCTCGATCATGATGTCGAGCGCGCTCTCGATGCGGCCCGGCTTGCCGTGGTCTTCCTCCCACGGCTGTTCGAAGCCGGGGATGCGCAGGTTGGAGACCGAAAAGCCGCTCAGGCCGGCCTTCGGCTTGCCGCCGATGCCGGTCGCGCCCTCGTCGCGGATCTCGCCGCCCGAACCGGTGGCGGCGCCGGGAAACGGCGAGATCGCGGTCGGGTGGTTGTGGGTCTCGACCTTCATGAGGATGTGCAGATCGAGTTCGTGTTCGCGGTATTCGCCGCTCACCGGATCGGGCCGCAACTGCCGGCCGCGAAAGCCCTCGATCACCGACGCGTTGTCGCGATAGGCGGACAGGATACCGCCCGGTGCGTGAGCGTAGGTGTTGCGGATCATCTCGAACAGCGACTTCGGCTGCGGCTGCCCGTCGATGATCCAGGAGGCGTTGAAGATCTTGTGGCGGCAGTGCTCGGAATTGGCCTGCGCGAACATCATGAGCTCGACGTCGCTCGGATTGCGCCCGAGGGATTCGTAGCTCTCGGCCAGATAGTCGATCTCGTCCTCGGACAGCGCCAGGCCCATGTCCACGTTGGCGCGCGCGAGCGCCTCACGCGCATCGTCACGCAGGTCGACCGTGCGCACCGGCACCGGCTCGGTGTGGGCGAACAGGCGCTCGGCCTCGCCGGTATCGCGCAGGACGGTCTCGATCATGCGGTCGTGCAGCAGCGGCAGGATGCGGTCACGCTCGGCGTCGGAAAGCGGTGCCGCGGTCTCGACGTGATAGGCGACGCCGCGTTCGATGCGTTGCACCACGCCGTCCAGGCCGCAGTTGTGCGCGATGTCGGTGGCCTTGCTCGACCACGGCGAAACGGTGCCCGGCCGCGGCACGACCAGGAACGGCTCGCCGACCGGGATCGCACTGCCGCGCGGTTCGCCGTAACGCAGCAGGCGCTCCAGCACCACCATCTCCGGCACATCCGGCTCGCGCTCCACGGCCACGAAATGCAGATAGACGGCCTCGACGCCGGTGATCGACGGACACTCACGTTGCAGGGCGGCGAGCAGACGCTCGCGGCGGAAGGCGGACAGGGCGGGGCTTCCCGATAGAACCAGCATGATTCCCCCTTGGGGCACGAATTGGGCAGGCGGCAATTCTACCAGCCCGCAGCGTCGTCCATGACACCCGTAGGAGCGCCGGCAGGCGCGACGCCGAGGTTTTCGACGCTCTGCCTCCCCATCGCGGCAGGAACACCTACCCACGCCGTCGCGCCCGCCGGCGCTCCTACTCGAATTTCAGGCGCATCTTTGCCGTCTTGAGATAGTCGCGCTCGCGTTCCAGATCGGCGCGGGTCAGCGGATGGGCATCGAGCCAGCCGCCTTCGAAGACGATGCGCAGACCGCCCTGAATCGCCGCCACTTCACGGATCGGTATCGGTTCCTCGCCGCGCGAGCGGTGCAGCAGTACGGCCACGCGCAACAGCATGGCGAGTTGCAGCACCTTGTTGCGATGCTCGTCGGCGAGTTCGTCGAACAGCCTGGTCGGAAACTTGCGCCGGTGCGTGCGCACCAGCAGCGCGAGCATCTTCTGCCCCTGACGCGAGAAACCGGACAGGTCGGCGTTCTCGATCAGGTAGGCGCCGTGCTTGTGGTACTGGCTGTGCGAGATTGCAAGCCCGACCTCGTGCAGGCGCACCGCCCACATCAGCGCATAGGCGTAATCCTCGTCCAGCTTCCAGGCATCGGCCAGCGCGTCGAACAGCGCCGTCACCGTGCGTTCGACCCGCTGCGCATGGACGACGTCGACCTGAAAACGCCGCATCAGGCTCTCGATGGTGCGACCGCGCACGTCCTCGTGCGTGATGCGCCCGAGCAGGTCGTATACCAGACCCTCGCGCAAGGCGCCGTCGGAGACGCGCATGTGCGCGATGCCGAGCGCCTCGAACACCGCCAGCAACACCGCCACGCCGCCGGCGAACACCGGCGCACGGTCACGGCTCACGGCCTCGATCTGCAGGCGGTCGACGTGCCCGGCACGCAGCATGTACTGACGCAACTGGTGCAGGGATTCGAGCGAGATGCCGAAGCGGCTCCATCCCATCTGCTGTACCGCGCGTTCGATCGCGATGATGGTGCCCGATGCGCCGACCGAGGTCTGCCAGCCCTTCAGGCGGTACACCAGCGCGATCGGCTGCAACTCCAGACGGGCGGCGATGTCGGCCCGCCGCCATGCGCTTTCGCTGATCACCCCCTCGGCGAAATAGCCCGCGCTCATGGTGACGCAGCCCATGTGCAGGCTTTCCATCATCTGCGGCTCGAAGCGCTCACCGATGATGAGTTCCGTGCTGCCGCCGCCGATGTCGACCACCAGCCGCGTGCCGCCGTCGTCGGCCAGACTGTGGGCGACGCCGAGATAGATGAGTCGCGCCTCCTCGCGTCCGCCGATGATCTCGATCGGATGGCCGAGGGCCAGCATCGCGTCGTACAGGAAGGGGTCCGAATTGCGGGCGCGGCGCAGGGTATTGGTGCCGACGGCGCGCACCGCCCCATGCGGAAGATTGCGCACGCGCTGGCCGAAGCGTTGCAGACAATCGAGCGCCCGCGCGACCGCATCCGGCCCGATGTTGTTGCGCGCATCCAGTCCCGAGGCCAGACGTACCGTCTCGCGCAGACGGTCGAGCACGTGCACCTGACCGTCGACGATGCGCGCCACGATCATGTGGAAGCTGTTGGAACCGAGGTCGACGGCGGCCACGGTCTCCGGCGGTTTGCGTTGCGAGAACATGGTCCGGGAACGCTCAACGTTCGCGCAGCTTGCGCAGTTGCGATTGCGTCAGGAACCAGCGCAGCGTGCCGTGTCCCGCCGCCACCGCATCGTTCATGTCGATGCGGCAGACCGCGCCCTTGCGGAAATCGAGCGCCAGCCGTCCATCGCCGGTCAGCAGACAGGAAGCGAGCGCCGACAGGTTGGGTTCGTGACCGACCAGCATCACGACGCCTGTGAAACCGTTGTCGCGCAGCCAGTCGA
>JAQVJI010000157.1 GCA_028695255.1 Chromatiales bacterium
TACGGCCAGAACCTGACGGTGGAGCGCGGACGCCTGCTGTTCCACGGCCCGGTCGACAACCCCGGTCTCGACATCCGCGCCGCGCGCACCGCCGTCGATGGCGTCAAGGCGGGCATCGAGATCGCGGGCACCCTGCGCCAGCCGCGCAGCCGCGCCTACAGCGAACCGGCGCTGCCCGAAAGCGAGGCGATGGCCTGGCTGCTCACCGGCCGGCCGCTGTCCGGCGCCTCGGGCGAGGAAGTGCTCGTCATGCAGCAGGCTGCCGTGCTGTTCGGCATGGAGCGCGGCTCGATGCTGGTGAGCGAACTCGCCGCCCCGCTCGGCTTCGAGGAGGCGACCATCGATACCTCGCGCGGTCTCGATCAGAGCGCGTTGCTGCTCGGACGCTATCTGACGCCGCGCCTGTACCTGCGCTACACGCTCGGTCTGGCCGAAGGCGAATCGGCGCTGTTGCTGCGGTATCGCCTGAGCAAGAGCTGGAACCTGGAGGCGCAGACCGGCACCAGCCAGAGCCTCGATCTGCTGTATCGGATCGAGCGTTGATCCCGATACACTTCGCAAATCCCGCCCCACCCGCTAACCTGTAGCCATGGCTACCCTCACCTTTCTCGGCGCAGTCGGCGAAGTCACCGGCTCGCGCTACCGGCTCGACACCGACCACGGCTCGCTGCTGCTCGAATGCGGCCTGCATCAGGGCGGGCGCGATGCGTCACGGCAGAATCGCCACAGCTTCACGCGCGAACTGAAGGGCCTCAAGGCGGTCGTCGTCTCGCACGGTCATCTGGATCACTCCGGCATGCTGCCGAAGCTGGTGCGCGACGGCTGGCGCGGACCGATATGGTGCACGCCCGAGACCTGCGAACTGCTCACGATCATGCTTGAAGACTCGGCCAACGTGATGGCGCACGACATCGCGTGGGAGAACAAATGGCGCCAGCGCGCCGGCAAGCCGCTGATCGAACCGCTGTACGACCTGGACGACGTGCGGCACACGCTGAAGCTGTGCAAGGGCGTGCCGTACGGCGAACCCTTCCATCCGCTGAATGGCACGACCGTGGTGTTCCGGGACGCCGGCCACATCCTGGGTTCGGCGATCGTCGAGATCAACGTCGAGAGCGGCGGACGCGAGCGGCAGCTCGTGTTCTCGGGCGACCTCGGCAATGCCGAATCGGCGCTGATGCGCGATCCGCAGGTCGTCGAGTCGGCCGACCACGTGCTGCTCGAAAGCACCTACGGCAATCGCGATCATCGGCCGATGCAGGAAACCGTCGACGAATTCGCGCAGGTGCTCGAAGAGGCGGATCGCGACGGCGGCAACGTGCTGATCCCGGCCTTCGCCGTCGGCCGCACGCAGGAGATCCTGTACCACCTCGGCATGCTGCATCATCAGGGACGACTGAAGCAGCAGAGCGTGTTCCTCGACAGCCCGATGGGGCTCAAGGTGACCGAACTCTACACGCGCCGCCGCGCACGCCTCGATCCCGACGATCTCGAACCGCTCGACAACTATGCCAACGGGCGCGTGGCCGATTATCTGCCGATCCTGCAAATCACGCGTTCGCCGGAGGAATCAATGGCGATCAACCGCATCACCGGCGGCGCCATCATCATCGCCGGCGCCGGCATGTGCGAGGGCGGGCGCATCCGTCATCACTTCAAGTACAACCTGTGGCGGCGCGACGCCCACGTCGTCATCGTCGGCTTCCAGGCGCGCGGCACGCTCGGGCGCAAGCTGGTCGACGGCATGCGCCGCGTCAAGCTGCTCGGCGTCGACGTCGCCGTGCAGGCGAAGATCCACACCATCGGCGGCTTCTCCGCCCACGCCGGGCAGAGTCAGTTGCTCGACTGGGCGGCGCGTTTCAAGACCCGTCCACAGTTTCATCTCGTGCACGGCGAGCCCGAGGCACGCGAAGCCCTGGCCGCGGCGCTCAAACAGCGTTTGGACACCGAGGCACATCTGCCGGGGTATGGCGAGACGATGACGATCTGAGATCCGACGATCCAGCACCTTGCCCGTTTAGAAAACCCCGCTGTATCCGTGGCGTGCACGCAGCACCGGCGCCGGATCGGCATTCCGGTCGCGACCGCTTGATTTGGTTCGAGTGCCGCTGAGACACTACTGATCATGGGTGAATCGGCGAATGAGGCACACGAAAATGCCATGTGGTTCATGGCGAGCGGACGAATGGTCGGCATGTTGGAGGCGCTCGTGACATGACCGAGACGAACCAGATGCAAGACGCCATCAGGCAAAGTGAACAGGCATTCCGCAGCCTGGCCGAGAACTCGCCGGATTTCATCATCCGCTACGACCTGGAAGACCGCATCCGCTATCTGAACGCCAACCTGATTCGCATGCTGGGGATCGGCGGCGCGGAGGAGTTTCTTGGCCAGCGGCCGCGCGAAGCGTGGCCCGACGGGCGATACGCGCCGATCGAGGCCGCCTCGGCGCGGGCGCGTGCAAGCGGAGAGCCGCAGCGGCTCGAACTGCTGGTCCCGGCCGGCGCGGGCAAGGTCGAGTATCACCACTTGCTCGTGGTGCCCGAGCGGGACGCCGCCGGAACCATCGTCGGCACGCTCATGTTCGGGCGCGACATCACCGAGGTACGCGAGACCGAACAGCGCCTGCGCCACTTCATCGACAGCATCCCCGGCATCGCCTTTACGTTCCGCCGCGATGCGGACGGGAAGTTCAGCTTTCCCTATGTCAGCCACGCCATCCGCGAGATCTACGGCCTCGAACCGGAAGACGTGAGGACGGATTTCAGCGCCCTCCATGACCTGGCCCATCCGGACGATCGCCCCGTCATCGAAGCGACCATCGCCGAATCGGCACGGACCATGACACCCTACCGCCTTGAATCTCGGGTGTGCCGGCCCGGCATGCCCGAGCGTTGGCTGGACACACGTGCCGTGCCCGAACGGCAACCGGACGGCAGCCTTCTGTGGTACGGCCTGATGCTCGACGTCACCGACCGCAAGCGCGCGGAGGAGACCCTGCGCAAGCGCGAGCGCGAACTCCACCATCTGGCGGAAAACTCGCCGGACAACATCATCAGCTACGATGACGAGGGTCGCGTCCGCTATCTCAACAGCAAGCTGGAGCGCGAGCTGGGCAAGACCCTGGCGGAACTGGAAGGCCGAAAGATCGGTGAACTCTTTCCGGACGGGCGTTTCGCCGAAATCGAGACCACCATGTTGCGGGCAATCCGCCAAGGCGAAGTCGGACCGGTCGTCCTGCCTGTCGCCATCGACGGGCAGGACATCCGCCATCACCAGATTCGCGCCATTCCGGAACGCGATGAGACAGGCCGCATCATCGGCGCGCTTCGACCGCGACTGTCGCCGCACCTACGCCAACCCGGCCCTCCTCTCTTCCTGCGGGCCGGAGGCGGACAGGTTGCTGGGCACGACGCCGACCGAGTTTCCCGGCGGCGAATGGGAGCAACGCTATGAAGAAGCGCTGCGCGGGGTGCTGGCCAGCGGTGCAGCGACCGACTTCAGTTCGAGCCGGCACGATACGGGCGGCAGGATCGTTCACCGGCTGATCCGCCTGACGCCCGAGCGTGATCGCAGCGGCATGGTCACCAGCGTGCTGGCGGTGGGGCGCGACATCACGGAGTTGATGGAACAGCGCGAGAAGATCCACAGCCTGGCGTTTTTCGATTTCGTCACCGGCCTGGCCAACCGCGCGCTGTTCAACGACCGCCTCGCCCAGTCCATCACCGATGCGCGCTGGCATGCGACCCAGTTGGGCGTGCTTCTGCTCGACCTGGATCGCTTCAAGGCCGTCAACGACACTCTGGGGCACAACGTGGGCGACGCACTCTTGCGCGAAGCGGGAGCGCGCCTGTCGCGCTGCGTGCGCGACTACGACACGGTGGCGCGGCTGGGCGGCGACGAATTCGCCGTGCTGTTGCCGGAAATCCGCGACGCCCAGAGCCTCAGCGGCGTCGCAGACAAGATTCTGGTGGCGTTCGCCGAACCCTTCCTGCTCGACGGACGGGAAGTGGCCGTCGGCGCCAGCATCGGCATCGCGGTGTATCCGAACGACAGCGAGGACGCGGACGGTCTGCTCAAGTTCGCCGATCTCGCCATGTACGCCGCCAAGCACGCGGGCGGTCAGGGATTCCGTTATTACACCGCCGAATTCACCATCCAGGCGCACGAGCGGCTGCGGATCGAGACCGAGCTGCGCCATGCCGTCGAGCGGCGGGAACTCGAACTGTACTTTCAGCCCAAGGTCACCATGACCGACGGGCGATTGATCGGGAGCGAGGCCCTGCTGCGCTGGAAATCCAGCGCCTTCGGCATGGTGATGCCGGACCGCTTCATCGGCATCGCCGAGGATACGGGCCTGATCGTCGACATCGGTGCCTGGGTTCTGCGCGAGGCCTGCGCGGCGGCCCGCGCCTGGAACGCCGCCGGCGTACCGCACAAGGTGGCGGTGAATCTGTCGCCGCGCCAGTTCGCAGACGGATCGCTGGAAGAACGGATCGCGGAGGCCCTGAGCGCAACCGGTTGCCGTCCCGAGTGGATCGAACTGGAGATCACCGAGAGCCTGCTGCTGGAGAATGCCGAACGGGTACGCGGCACGCTGGAAGCCCTGCGTGCCATGGGGTTCTCCATCGCCATCGACGACTTCGGTACCGGCTATTCGGCACTGAGCTACCTGACCAACCTGCCGATCGACGTGCTCAAGATCGACCGTTCGTTCGTCAAGGACATGATGTCGTATGCGAGCAAGGCGGAGCTGGTCAGGACCATCATCGCCATGGCCAACAGCCTGTCCATGCACCTCGTCGCCGAGGGCGTGGAGACGGAGGAGCAGGCAAGGTTCCTGCTGGACAACGGTTGCGTCGTCGGCCAGGGATATCTGTACGGCAAGCCGATGCCGAAACACGAACTGCGCGTCGACACGGGAGATGCGTGAGATCGTGCCATACGGCCGACTGATATATATTCCTGGTGCAGACACGGGCTCAGCGCGGGCGTAACCGGCTGATGAGGCATCCGATCGGGATCCTCGATCGGCAGAGCGCTCCCCAAGTCAAAGCGGCCGCCCGGCGTCCTTGGCGGTTTCCCGCCAAACCCACCCCATCGCAGCCACAGCTTCTACACGATGCAGGAAATCCCCACCTCCCTGACTCCCGTCCTCACCGGCTTCCTCGGCGGCCTGGGGCTGTTCCTGCTCGGCATGACGCTCATGACCGACGGCTTCAAGCTGGCCGGCGGCACGGCCTTGAAACACATCCTCGGCCGCTGGACGCGCACGCGCTGGCGCGGCCTCGTGTCGGGCATCGGCATCACCGCGCTGGTGCAATCGTCGAGCGCAGTCACGGTCGCCACCATCGGCTTTGCCAATGCCGGTCTGCTGTCGCTCGGGCAGGCGATCTGGGTCATCTTCGGCGCCAACGTCGGCACCACCATGACCGGCTGGCTGGTGGCGCTGCTCGGTTTCAACATCCGCATCGACGCCTTCGCGCTGCCGGCGATCGGCGTCGGCGCGCTGGTCTATCTGTTCGCCCATCGCACGCGCCCGAAGGCGCTCGGCATGGCGCTGGCCGGCTTCGGTCTGCTGTTCCTCGGCATCGACGTACTCAAGAACGCCTTCGGCGACCTGAGCGCCGCGGTCGATCTGGGCGCGCTGGCGCAACCCGGCTTCAGCGGACAGCTCATCATGGTGCTGCTCGGCGCGCTGCTGACGGTATTGATGCAATCCTCGTCGGCCTCGATGGCGATGGCGCTCACCGCCACCATGGGCGGGGTACTGCCGATCGAGTCGGCGGCGGCCGCCGTCATCGGCGCCAATCTCGGCACCACGGTCAAGGCCATGCTGGTGGTGATCGGCGCCACCGCCAACGCCAAGCGCGTCGCGGCCGCGCACGTCATCTTCAACCTGCTCACGGGCGCCGTGGCGCTCATCATTCTGCCCTGGTTCCTGCACGCCATCGCGGTCGCCTGGGGCAGCACCGGCGAGGCACCCGCGCCGGCCGTGCTGCTGGCCCTGTTCCACACCGCATTCAACATCCTCGGCGTGCTGCTGATGATCCCGGTCGAACCGCCGATGACGCGCTTCCTCGCCGCACGCTTCCGTTCCCACGACGAGGACGAGGCGCAGCCGCGCCATCTGGACCGCAACTCGGTCAGCGTTCCAGACATTGCATTGCGTGCGCTGGTGATGGAACTCGCGCGCATCGGCGGCATGGCCATCAACGCCGCCCGCGACGCGCTGGCAACGGATCACCCGCCGGTGGAGGACATCCAGCGGCGACGCGAAATCGTCGACGGGCTGGTCATCGCGAGCGGTGAATTTGCGAGTCAGGTATCGCGCGGCAGCCTGCCGGAAAAGCTCGGCGACGCCTTCATCGAGGCGCAACGCGTGGCGCAATACGAGGACGTGGTGGCCGAGCAGGCGCTGGACGTGGCGCAATTGCGCTCACTGATGGAACGTCATCCGAGGTTTGAACTCAGACAACGGCGCCACGACTGGCAGAAACAGGTGGTCGAAGTGCTGGATCTCGCCGACCCGAGCCGCGAAGGCTTCGACTATCCGCAGGCGGAGCAGAAGCACGAAGCGTTGGAGGGCGTCTACACGACGCTCAAGCAGGCGCTGTTGCGCGCCGGCACGGCGGGCGAGGTGGCGATCCCGGAGATGGAACGGCAGTTGCGCATCATCAGCGAGACGCGACGCCTGGTGCAGCAGGCGATGAAGGCGGCCAAACGCATGGAAGGCCTGCTCGCGCTGGCGCGCCACAACGGCGGTGAATTGCAGTCGACGGCGCATGCCGAAGAGAAACCGCCGGAGGAATCGAAACCCGAAATA
>JAQVJI010000158.1 GCA_028695255.1 Chromatiales bacterium
TCTCCGTCCCGTCTTCCTTTGCCTATGAACCTTACCGAACTCAAGAGAATGCCCGCCGCCGAACTGGTGGCGCTCGCCGAATCGATGAACATCGAGGGCATGGCCCGCAGCCGCAAACAGGACATCATCTTCGCGCTGCTCAAGGCGCACGCCAAGAGCGGAGAGGACATCTTCGGCGATGGTGTGCTGGAGATTCTGCAGGACGGATTCGGTTTCCTGCGCGGGGCGGACAGCTCCTACCTCGCCGGTCCCGACGACATCTACGTCTCGCCTTCGCAGATACGCCGCTTCAACCTGCGCACCGGCGACACGGTGTCGGGCAAGATCCGGCCGCCGAAGGAGGGTGAGCGTTACTTCGCGCTGCTCAAGGTCGACCAGATCAATTTCGAGCCGCCCGAGGCGGCCAAGCACAAGGTCCTGTTCGAGAACCTGACGCCGCTGCATGCCGCCGAGCGCCTGCGCATGGAGCGCGGCAACGGCAGCACGGAAGACATCACGGCGCGCGTCATCGACATCGTGGCGCCCTTCGGCAAGGGTCAGCGTGGTCTGATCGTCTCGCCGCCGAAGGCCGGCAAGACCATGATGCTTCAGAACATTGCGCAGAGCATCGCCTCCAACCATCCCGAGTGTTATCTGATCGTGCTGCTGATCGACGAACGCCCGGAAGAGGTGACGGAGATGCAGCGCTCGGTGCGGGGCGAGGTGATCTCCTCCACCTTCGACGAGCCGGCCACGCGCCACGTGCAGGTCGCCGAGATGGTGATCGAAAAGGCCAAACGTCTGGTCGAACACAAGCGCGACGTGGTGATCCTGCTCGATTCCATCACGCGTCTCGCGCGCGCCTACAACACCGTCGTGCCGTCGTCCGGCAAGGTGCTGACCGGTGGCGTCGATGCCAATGCACTGCACCGTCCCAAGCGTTTCTTCGGCGCCGCACGCAACATCGAGGAGGGCGGCAGCCTCACCATCATCGCCACCGCGCTGATCGACACCGGCTCCAAGATGGACGAGGTGATCTACGAGGAGTTCAAGGGCACCGGCAACATGGAGATTCATCTCGATCGCCGTATCGCCGAGAAGCGCACTTATCCCGCGATCAACATCAACCGTTCGGGCACGCGCCGCGAGGAACTGCTGGCCGGGGCCGAGGAGTTGCAGAAGCTGTGGATCCTGCGCAAGTTCCTGCATCCGATGGACGAACTGGACGCGATGGAATTCCTGCTGGCGCGGCTGCAGGCGACGAAGAACAACAACGAGTTCTTCGATGCGATGAAGCGCTCCTGACGTTCCGGGCGTAGATGATGGAAACGAAAAACGCGGCCTTTGGCCGCGTTTTTCGTTTCATGGTTCCGTATCGTTTCCGACGGCGTCAGGCCGATGGATAGGTGCCGACGTTCCATATGTCGTCGGCGTATTCCTTCACCGTGCGATCGATCGAGAACTTGCTCATCAATGCGGTGTTGAGCATGGCCTTGCGGGTCCATTCGTCCGGTTCGCGGAACAGCGCGTCGACGCGATCCTGCGCCTCCACGTAGGAGGCGAAATCGGCCAGCACCATGAAGCTGTCGACGTCGAGCAGGTGCTCTGCCAGGCCGGTGTAACGGTCCGGCTCGTGCGGCGAGAAGAAGCCGGAGGCGATCATGTCGACGGCACGTTTCAGCTCCTCGTTGCGCTCGTAAAAATCGCGTGGCCGGTAGCCTTGCCGTTTCAACGTCTCGACCTCATCGGTGGTCATGCCGAAGATGAAAATGTTGTCCTCGCCCACTTCCTCGCGGATTTCGATGTTGGCGCCATCCAGCGTGCCGATGGTCAACGCGCCGTTGAGTGCGAGTTTCATGTTGCCGGTGCCGGAGGCCTCGGTACCGGCGGTGGATATCTGCTCCGAGAGGTCGGCGGCCGGGATGATCATGCTTGCCGCGCTGACCTTGTAGTCGGGATAGAACACCATCTTCAGGCGCCGGCCGACCACTGGGTCGTGGTTGATCACGTCCGCGACGTCGTTGATCAGGCGGATGATCTGCTTGGCGCGCACGTAGGCCGGTGCCGCCTTGCCGGCGAACAACACGACGCGCGGCGCCTGATGCTCGGCCTGGCCGTCACGGATACGGTTGTAGAGCGCGACGACGTGCAGCAGGTTGAGCATTTGCCGCTTGTATTCGTGGATGCGCTTGATCTGGACGTCGAACATCGCTTCCGGATCGATGTCTACGCCGGTGAGTTCGCGCACGTGTTCGGCGAGCCGGATCTTGTTGGCGTACTTGACCTGGCGGAACTCCTCGCGGCAGACCGGATCGTCGGCCAGCGGCACGAGCTGGCGCAACTGGTCGAGGTGTGCGACCCAGTCGGTGCCGATGTGTTCGTTGATCAGGCGTGCCAGGCCCGGGTTGGACTGATACAGCCACAACCGCGAGGTGATGCCGTTGGTGACGTTGATGAACTTGCCGTTCGACAGGCGGTGGAAGTCGGCGAACAGCGTGCGCTTGAGCAGTTCGGTGTGCAGCGCGGCGACGCCGTTGACCTTGTGCGAGCCGACTACTGCCAGATGCGCCATGCGCACGCGCCGGCCGTGTTCCTCGTCGATCAGCGACAGCCGGCCGACGAGCCCCGGGTCGCCGGGAAACTGGTGACGCACGTCGTTCAGGAAGTGGAAATTGATGTCGTAGATGATGTGCATGTGGCGCGGCAGCACGTGCGTCATCAGGTCCACCGGCCAGGTTTCCAGCGCCTCCGGCATCAGCGTGTGATTGGTGTAGGCGAACACCTCGCGCGTGATGTTCCAGGCCGTGTGCCAGGTCAGGCCGTGTTCGTCCAGCAGGATGCGCATGAGTTCGGCTACCGCGATGGCCGGGTGCGTGTCGTTGAGCTGGATCGCCACCTGGTCGGGCAGGTCGGTGATGCGGTAGCCGAGCCGGATGTGGCGGTCGAGGATGTCCTGCAACGAGGCCGAGACGAAGAAGTACTCCTGCTTCAGGCGCAGTTCGCGGCCGATCGCCGTGGCATCGTTCGGGTACAGCACCTGCGAGATCGTCTCGGATTCGTTCTTGGCCTGCACGGCGCGGATGTAGTCGCCGGAGTTGAAGTAGTCGAGATCGAAGTCGCGCGTGGCCTTGGCCGCCCACAGTCGCAGGTTGTTGACGTTGCGGTCGCCGTAGCCGGGTACCGGCAGGTCATAGGCCATGGCGAGGATCTCCTCGCCGCCTTCCCAGTGATGACGCACGATGCCGGAGCCGTTGCGGTGTTCGATGACGCGGCCGTAGAAGCGGATCGGGAACAGTTTTTCCGGCCGCGGGAATTCCCAGGGATTGCCGTAACGCAGCCAGTTGTCCGGGTGTTCCACCTGCTGCCCGTTTTCGATCTGCTGGTGGAACATGCCGTATTCATAGCGGATGCCGTAGCCATAGCCCGGCATGCACTGCGTCGCGAGCGAGTCGAGGATGCAGGCGGCGAGCCGGCCGAGGCCGCCGTTGCCGAGCGCCGCATCCGGTTCGAGCTCGGCCACCTCGTGCAGATCGATGCCCATCTCGTCGAGGGCGGTCGCGCATTCCTCGTAGATGCCGAGATTGATCAGGCCGTTGATGAGCATGCGGCCGATCAGGTATTCCATCGACAGGTAGTAGACGTGCTTGGCGCCCTTGCGGCGATACAGCCGCTTGGTGAACATGCGGCGCTCGATCATGCGCTGGCGCGTGGCGTAGGAAACGGCGTACAGCCAGTCGCGCGGCGTGGCGTTCAGCGGATCCTTGCCGACCGTGTGGACCAGTTGGTCGCGGATCGACTTCTTGAGCGACTCTTTGTCGCAGGGCAGCGGGTGGTGTTCGATGTCGTGGCTCAGTTCGACGGTCGCCATCTGGCAGACTCCGGAATCTCGGTAAGGGGGGTATCGGGATGCGTGGTGCAGCCAGGTCAGTGTCGGTCGCGGATCATCACGAACGTTCGCGCGCCACGGCGCGGTATCCGATGTCGGTCCGGTAGTATACCCCGTCCCAGTGGATGTCCCGGACGAGTTCATAGGCGCGCTGCTGCGCCTCGCCGACGGTTGTGCCGAGCGCCGTTGCGCACAGCACGCGGCCGCCGTGGGTGACCACGCGGCCGTCCTGCTCGCGCGTCCCGGCGTGGAATACCTTGGCGTCAGGCGCGTCCTGCTCCGGCAGGCCCTCGATCGGATCGCCCTTGTGGTAGCTGTCGGGATAGCCGCCGGCGGCCAGCACCACGCCGAGCGAGGCGCGCGGGTCCCAGTCGGCCTCGACGGTATCCAGTCTTCCCGCCAGCGCGGCCTCGACCAGCGTCACCAGGTCGGAACGCAGACGCAGCATGATCGGTTGCGTTTCGGGGTCGCCGAAGCGGCAGTTGAATTCCAGCACCTTCGGCGTGCCGTCGGCGGCGATCATGACGCCGGCGTAGAGGAAACCCGTGTAGGGCGTGCCCTCCGCCGCCATGCCGCGCACCGTGGGCAGGATCACCTCGTTCATGATGCGGTCGTGGATTTCGGGCGTGACCACCGGTGCGGGCGAGTAGGCGCCCATGCCGCCGGTATTCGGGCCGCGGTCGCCGTCGTCGCGTGCCTTGTGGTCCTGCGAGCTGGCCATCGGCAGCACATGCTCGCCGTCGACCATGCAGATGAAGCTCGCCTCCTCGCCGGTGAGGAATTCCTCGATCACCACCCGGTGGCCGGCCTCGCCGAAGGCGTTGCCGGCCAGCATGTCGCGCACTGCCGCCTCCGCCTCCTCGACCGTCTGCGCCAGGATCACGCCCTTGCCGGCGGCCAGGCCGTCGGCCTTGACCACGATCGGCGCGCCCTGCGCGTGCAGCCATTCGAGCGCGGGTGCGATCTCGGTGAAGCTGGCATAGGCGGCGGTCGGGATGTGGTGACGGGCCAGGAAGTCCTTGGCGAAGGTCTTCGATCCCTCCAGGCGCGCGGCGTCGCGCGTGGGGCCGAACACCGCCAGCCCCTCGCGGCGGAACAGGTCGACGATGCCGGCCACCAGCGGCGCCTCCGGGCCCACCAGCGTGACGTCGACGCCATGGCTGCGTACGAAGTTGCGCAGGCCGTCGATGTCCTCGGCGGTGATCGGCACGTTCTCCATCTTCGGTTCGCGTGCCGTGCCGGCATTGCCGGGCGCCACGAACACGCGGCTTACGCGCGGCGATTGCGCCACCTTCCAGGCCAGCGCGTGTTCGCGCCCGCCGCCACCGATCACCAGTATCTTCACCGGGTTGTTCTCCTGCTGTTTTGATGAGGTCGTGGGAGCGGCGGCAGCCGCGACGTGGAGATTCGAGTTCCTGCCACCCCTCGTCGCGGCTGCCACCGCTCCTACGCAATGAAACGGCACATTCTAGCAGTCCGCCGCTACGGTTCGCGGTGCAATCCGGTGAACGCAAAGCGTTCGCCGTCGAACAGCCCGCGGTCTGACAGTTTGAGGGTCGGGATCACCAGCAGGGCCATGAACGACAGTGTCATGAACGGCGCGGCGAGCGGGCTGCCGAGTTCGCGCGCGATGCGATCGAGCGCGGCATAGCGTTCGGCCACGCGCCAGCCGTCGTCGTCGCTCATGATGCCGGCCACCGGCAACGGCAGGGTTTCGTCGAGCGGCCCGGCGACCGCCGCCAGTCCGCCGCGATGGTCGACGATGCGGTTGATGGCGCGCACCAGGTCCTCGTCCGAGGCGCCTGCGGCGACGATGTTGTGCGAGTCGTGCGCGACCGAGGAGGCGAGCGCGCCCTGTTTCAACCCGAAACCCTGGATGAAGCCGACCGCCGGCGCAGCGTCGGGTTGGTAGCGGTTGAACACCACGAGCTTGAGCAGGTCGCGCGCGGGATCGGCTACCAGGCGGCCGTCGCGCGCGCTCGGTTCGAGCGTCAGGCGTTCGGTCACGAGCTGGCCCTCGCGCACGCCGATGACCTCGATCGGGCGGCTGCGGTCGGGTACGGCGAGGTCTTCGGTGGACAGTCGTCGTGCGTGGAAACGGTTGACCGCCGCGCCGGGCCGGCGCGGCAGCAGCGTGCGACCGTCGCGCGCGACTGGCCGGCCGCCGATCCGGGTTTCGAGTACGTGAAAGCCGTCGAGGCCGTCGATGCGCAGGAAGTCGGCCGCATCGCCCGTTTGCAGCAGGCCGATGCCGAGGCCGTAGTGGCGTGCCGGATTGAGCGTCGCACAGCGCAGCAGCACGAGGGGATCGAGGCCGGCCGCGACGCCGCGCCGCAACATCTCGTCGACGTGGCCGCGCACCAGATCGTGCGGATGCAGGTCGTCACTGCACAGCATGCAGCGGTCGGGGAACTCCTCGATCAGCGGCAGCAGCTCGTCGAGATTGCGCGCGGCCGACCCCTCGCGCACCAGCACCTTCATGCCGAGCCGCGCCTTCTCGCGCCCTTCGTCCAGCGTCAGCGTCTCGTGGCAGGTGTGGATGCCGGCGGCGACGTAGGCCGCCAGCGCCGCGCCGCGCAGGCCCGGCGCGTGGCCGTCGACCGGCTTGCCGTGGCGGCGCGCGGCGGCGAGCTTGGCGTGCACGGCGGGATCGCCGTGGATCACGCCCGGCACGTTCATCATCTCGCTCAGGTACAGCACCTCGGGACGCGCCAGCAGCGCCTCGACCTGTTCCGGATCGAGGCGTCCGCCGGCGGTTTCGAAGTCGGTGGCCGGCACGCAGGCGGGCGCACCGAAATGGAAGCGGAAAGGTGTGCAGCGGCCGTTGTCGATCATGTAGTCGACGCCGTCGATGCCGAGCACGTTGGCGATCTCGTGCGGATCGGAGACCGTTGCGGTGGTGCCATGGGTCACCGCGA
>JAQVJI010000012.1 GCA_028695255.1 Chromatiales bacterium
AGCGCTGGAAATCATGGGCCGCATTATAGCGAAAACACTGTAAAAATAGGCGTTTCAGGCGATTCCGTGAGTGAAATATTTTGGCCTTCTGCCGTTCAGGGGGGGCGTGGTTAACTGAGCGCTTACCTTCGGACTGATGCCCACCATGGAGGCAAGGGACGATCATATCTTGATCCGCCTCGCGCCGCCTTCAGACCCCGCCGTCCGGACATTTTTCTCGATAACCAACTGAAATCACAAGAAGTCCATCATCCGGGAGCGCTGCGCCGCCGGGGTGTCGGGCATGTGAGGTATACGCCAGGACAGAGAACCGTCACTGCATCAAAGGCTTATCGACTGACGAGCGGACGCGCCTCCATGCGTGGGCCGGGGGTTCCAACCGGCGGGAGCGGGTCCGTGTTGCGTGGGGCGGGGTGGGAATTGCCGGATGACGCTTCAGCCCAGCCGTGCCAAGCAGCCAATCGACTGGCTCGTCGGGCCCTACTTGACGACCTTGAGGTGGGAACGTCCGGCGGGCTTTTTGTCGTCGGACGGCGGCGTGGGTTCGGGTGCGCCGCCTTCGGTTTCGGAGAACATCATGCCCTGACCGTTTTCGCGCGCGTAGATCGCGAGCACGCGATGCATCGGCACGTTGACGTTCATGGGCGCGCCGGCGAAGCGGGCGTTGAAACTCAGGTCGGTGTTGCCGAGCTCGAGGCCGCGTACGGCGTTGGGGGAGATGTTCATGACGATGCGGCCGTTCTCGACGAACTGGCGCGGCACCTGCACGTCCTCGTCGGCGGCGTCGACCAGGATGTGCGGCGTCATGCCGTTGTCGAGGATCCATTCGTAGATCGCGCGCACCAGGTAGGGGCGGCTGGAGGTCATCGCCCCCGTCATCGCATTTCGCGTTCGGCCTCGGTGAGGCTCAGCTTGAAGGACGGGCGGGCGAACATGCGCTTGGCGTAGGCGTCGATGGCCTTGGCCTGCGCGGGCAGGTCGATGCCCCAGCGCGGCAGGCGCCACAGGATGGGCATCACGGTGCAGTCGACGAGGCTCAGTTCGTCGCTCAGGAAATACGGTTTGGCGGCGAACACGTCGGCCGACGAGATCAGGCTGTCGCGCAGTATCTTGCGCGCCTTCGATGCGATCTTTTCGCTGCCGGATTCGAGGTCGTCGACCAGACTGTACCAGTCGCGTTCGATGCGATAGAGCGCGAGGCGGACGGTGGCGCGCGCGACCGGGTCGACCGGCATCAGCGGCGGATGCGGGTAGCGCTCGTCCAGATATTCCATGATGACCTGCGTGCCGTACAGCGCGATGTCGCGGTCGACGAGCGTCGGCACCGAGTTGTACGGGTTCAGGTCGGACAGGTCCTCGGGACGGCGGTTCGGATCGATGTTGACGATGTCGATCCCGATGTCCTTCTCCGCCAGCACGATACGCACGCGATGGCTCTGGGCACAGGTGGCGATGGAGTAGAGAGTCATGGGCGAGCGACCACCACCGGACAATGGCACGAACAGTATCGATGGATGACCGGCATGCCCATCGGCTGCAGAGCGTTACGCAGACCCGACAACGCCGGCTCCCTGTGGCCGGGCGTCCCTGCCCGTGACGATCGATGCCTCAGTGCACATCCCGCCAGTATTCCTTCTTCAGCAGGTAGGTCACGACGAACAGCACGACCAGGAACAGCATGACCCAGAACCCGATCACCTTGCGTTCGGTCTGCCGCGGTTCACCGACGTAAGACAGGAACGAGACCAGATCGCGCACCACCTGGTCGTACTCGGCGGGCGTCATGCGGCCGGATTCGGCCTGCTCGAAAACCGGTGCCGTGTGGCTGTCGCCGTGCTCGGCCAGTCGCTGCCAGCCCTGCAACTCCCACAGCACGTGCGGCATGCCGACGTTGTCGAAGGCAGTGTTGTTGACGCCGAACGGACGCGACGGATCGAGATAGAAGCCGCGCAGGAAGGTGTAGATCCAGTCCTCGCCACGGGCACGCGCCACCAGCGTCAGGTCGGGCGGCGTGGTGCCGAACCACTCCTTGCCGTCCTTCACGCGCATGGCATTGGCCATCAGCGCACCGATGGCGGTCTTGTCGCCGTCCTCGGTGCGCGTGAAGATGAGGTTGTCCCTCACCTGCGCCTCGTTCAGACCGAGGTCGGACGCGAGGCGGCTGTAGCGCGCGTGCTTGAGCGAATGACAACCCATGCAGTAGTTGACGAAATACTTGGCGCCGCGCTGCAGCGAGGCCGTGTTCGTCACGTCGATGTCCGCCTTGTCCAGCTTGACTCCCGGACCGGCGGCGGTCGCCAGGCCGGGCAGGATCAGGGCCAGGAGGCCCAAAACAATGAGGATATTCTTCTTCACGACGTCACCCTCTCCGGAACCGGCTTGTCTTCGTTGAGCTTGGTGTACAGCGGCAGCAGCAGGCAGATCACCAGATAGGCGGTCGGCATCAGCCAGCTGCCGAAGATCAGCCCGGGCGAACCGGTGGACAGGCGCGCCAGATCGTAGATCGTGTACAGCACCACCAGACCCGCAAACGCACCCCAGCTCAGCGCCGCACCGCGCGGCCGGCTGTGAAACCACAGCACGATGAAGAACAGGAAGTAGATTTCACTGAAACGCAGGCCGAGTTCGGCCAGCGTCGGCTCGGGCGGGTTGACGCCGAGATAGCCCAGCACGATGAACGACAGCGCGAAGAACATCACGTTGAAGCGATGCAGCGTGCTGCGGTAACGGATGGACTTGATCGGATGCTTGTCGATCCAGGGCAGGAAGAACAGCACCACCACCGCGGCGCCCATCGCGATCACGCCGTAGAACGGATCGGGCACGACGCGCAGCACAGTGTAGAACGGCGTGAAGTACCAAACGGGCGCGATGTGCGCCGGCGTCACCAGCGGATCGGCGGGGACGAAGTTGGCGTGTTCGAGGAAGTAGCCCTTCATCTCCGGCGCGAAGAAGATCACTGCGAAGAAGAACATGAAGAACACCACCACGCCGACGATGTCCTTGACGGTGTAGTAGGGATGGAACGGAATGCCGTCGAGCGGAATGCCGTTCTCGTCCTTCTTCTTCTTGATCTCGACGCCGTCGGGGTTGTTGGAACCCACCGCGTGCAGCGCGACGATGTGCACGAACACCAGCGCCACCAGCACCAGCGGCAGCGCCATCACGTGCAGCGCGAAGAAGCGGTTGAGCGTGGCGTCCGAGATCAGGAAGTCGCCGCGAATCCAGGTCACCAGGTCACCGCCGATCAGCGGAATGGTGGAGAACAGGTTCACGATCACCTGCGCACCCCAGTACGACATCTGGCCCCAGGGCAGCAGATAGCCCATGAAGGCCTCGGCCATCAGCGCCACGTAGATCACCATGCCGATCAGCCACAGCAGTTCGCGCGGGGCCTTGTACGATCCGTACAGCAGCGCGCGGAACATGTGCAGGTAGACCACCAGGAAGAACGCGGAGGCGCCGGTGGAATGCATGTAGCGGATGAACCAGCCCCACTCCACGTCGCGCATGATGTACTCGACGGAAGCGAACGCCAGCGTGGCGTCGGGCTTGTAGAACATGGTCAGCCACAGGCCGGAGCCGAGCTGGATGACCAGCACCAGCAGGGCCAGCGAGCCGAAGAAGTACCAGAAATTGAAATTCCTCGGCGCGTAGTACTTGGCGAGGTGGTAATTCCAGGTTTCGGTCAGCGGGAACCGGGCGTCGACCCAGCCCAGCATGGAAGTCAGCATCTTGTTCATCAGGCGGCCCCCTCGTCCACACCAATCAGCAGCACGCCATCACTCAGGTACTTGTGCGGCGGCACGAGCAGGTTGATCGGCGCCGGTACGCCCTGATAGACGCGACCGGCCAGATCGAAGCGCGAGCCGTGGCAGGCGCAGAAATAGCCGCCCTTCCACTCCGGCCCCAGATCGGCCGGGGCCACGTCGGGCCGGAAGGCCGGCGAGCAGCCGAGGTGCGTGCAGATACCGACCAGCACCGAAATCTCGGGCTTGATGGAACGGGTCGGATTCTTCGCGTAGGCGGGTTGCTGACTCTCGACGTTGGACTCGGGGTCGCGCAGTCGGGAATTGAGGGTGGGAAGGTCTTCCAGCATCTGCGGGGTACGGCTGAGGATCCACACCGGCTTGCCGCGCCACTCGACGCGCAGCAGCTGCCCCGGCTCGATTTTGCTGATATCCGCTTCCACCGGCGCTCCGGCAGCCACCGCGCGTGCGCTCGGTTGCCAGGAGGCGAGGAACGGATAGACCGCAGCGACCACACCGGCGCCCCCGACGACGCTGGATGCGCCGATCAGGAAACGGCGGCGGCCCTTGTCTACGCCTTCGTTTGCCATCGTTTTGAGTCTCCCAATGAGGTAATGCAATAAAAAAATCATCGAGGCACCGGCCTTCGCCGGTGCCCGCGCAGACCTTGCCACTCATGGCAACCAGGTCCGCTCTTGTTCTGGATCAGGCGCGGACAGCGGGCGCAAAGCGCCCAGCCGTCGGCCGATAAACGCGATAGAATCGCCCAAACTTGACCTCAAGGTCAAGGTAGATTAGGCGCCGGAACACCCATCTCACACCGGATTGTCGATATCGAAAAACCGGTGTTCCAGACCGAAGCGCTCAGCCAAATGAGCGCCGAACGACTGTACGCCATAGCGCTCGGTCGCATGATGACCTGCGGCAAAATAGTGAATGCCGGCCTCACGCGCCACATGCACGGTCTGTTCCGATATCTCGCCGCTGACATAGGCATCCAGGCCCAGCGCCACCGCACGATCGATATGGCCCTGGGCGGCGCCGGTACACCAGCCGACGGTCCGGATCATGGCCGGTCCGCCGGCGATGTGCAGCGGCCGGCGACCGAGCACGCGCTCCAGACGGTCCGCGAGGCCGGCGTCATCGACGCCACCACCTTCGACGCGGCCATGCAGGCCGATGCCGTCGGACCCCAGCGTGCCGTCGGTCTGCCAGCCCAGGCGCTGCGCGAGCTGCGCGTTGTTGCCGAGTTCGGCGTGCGCGTCCAGCGGCAGGTGGTAGGCGATCAGCGACATGTCCTGGGCCAGCAGCGAGCGCAGCCGATCGCGCTTCATGCCGACCACGCGCGCGTCCTCGCCACGCCAGAAAAAACCGTGATGGACCAGGATGGCGTCGGCTCCGAAGTCGGCCGCCGCCTCGATCAACGCCCGACAGGCCGTCACCCCGCTCGCCAGCCTGCGCACCTCCGACCGGCCTTCGACCTGCAAGCCATTGGGACAGTAATCATTGAAGGCACCGGCCCCGAGCAGGTCGTCTGCAAATGTCACCAGTTCGTGAAGCTTGACCATGGACCTACCCACCGCCCCGAGACGGGTACATGAGAACATGTTAATGTAATCCCATGGCATCTAACAAACTCGGACGCTTCCTGTTGCATGCGGCCGCGGCCGGCATTCTGGCCGCGATCGTCATCGCACTCTTCTTTCCACAGATTCTGAACGACACCCAGCAGTCGGTGGTCGAGGTCCGGCAGAGCGAGCGCCCGGCCAGCACACAGACGCTGTCGGGCCCGGTTTCATATGCCGACGCGGTGGCCCATGCGACCCCGTCGGTGGTCAACATCCACACCCGCAAGACCGTCGTTCAACAGGGACATCCGATGATGGATGACCCCTTCTTCCGCTTCTTTTTCGGCGAACGCTTCGGTACACCGCAAAGCCGCGTCCAGACCAGCCTCGGTTCCGGCGTGATCATCAGCCCGCAGGGTTACCTGCTGACCAACAACCACGTGATCGAGGATGCGGACGAGATCGAGGCGCTGCTCGCCGACGGCCGCAGCCTGCCGGCGCGCGTGGTCGGCACCGACCCGGAGACGGACCTCGCGGTACTGCACATCCAGGCCGAAGATCTGCCGGCGATCGTCGTCGGCAATTCCGGCGCGCTGCGCGTCGGCGACGTGGTGCTGGCGATCGGCAACCCCTTCGGCGTCGGCCAGACCGTGACGCTCGGCATCGTCAGCGCCACCGGACGCAGCCGGCTCGGCATCAACACCTTCGAGGACTTCATCCAGACCGACGCAGCCATCAATCCCGGCAATTCCGGTGGCGCGCTGATCAACGCCTTCGGCGAACTCGTCGGCATCAACACCGCGATCTTCACCCGCTCCGGCGGCTCACAGGGCATCGGTTTCGCGATCCCGCTCGACCTCGCGCGCGGCGTGATGACGCAAATCATCGAGAACGGTCAGGTAGTCCGTGGCTGGCTCGGCATCGAGGTGCAGGACGTGACGCCGCAACTGGCGGAAGGCTTCGGCCTGAGCGAGGCGCGCGGCGTCCTGATCGCCGGCGTCGGGCGCGGCACCCCGGCCGCGCGCGCCGGCCTGCGTCCGGGCGACGTGCTGACCGAGATCGATGGCGAAAAACTGAAGGATGCGCGCGACGTGCTCAATCTCATCGCACGCCATGCACCAGGGGAAAAACTGTCGCTCCGCGGCGTGCGCGAGGGCCGCCCGCTCGAACTCGACGCCGAAGTCGGCCAGCGCCCGCCGCCGCAACGCCAGCGCTGAGGCGCGAGGCGCCTCAATCCGGCTCGTAACCCAATACCGGCGCCAGCCAGCGCTCGGCCTCTCCCACGCTCATGCCCTTGCGCCGCGCGTAGTCCTCGACCTGATCACGGTTGATGCGCCCGAGCGCGAAGTACTTCGCCTGCGGATGCGCGAAATACCAGCCCGACACCGACGCGGCCGGATGCATGGCGAAGCTCTCGGTGAGCGTGATGCCCGCGTTCTGCACCGGATCGACGAGCTGCCACAGCAATGCCTTCTCGGTATGGTCGGGACAGGCGGGATAGCCCGGCGCGGGACGGATGCCGCGGTAGCGCTCGGCGATCAGGTCGTCGTTGCCCAGCGCCTCGTCCGGCGCGTAACCCCACAACTCCCGTCGCACGCGCGCGTGCAGGGCCTCGGCCAGGGCCTCGGCCAGACGGTCGGCCAGCGCCTTGAGCATGATGGCGCGATAGTCGTCGTGCGCCTGTTCGAATGCACGCACGCGCCCCCCGATATCGAGCCCGGTGGTGACGGCGAAGGCACCGATGTAGTCGCCGATGCCGCTGTCCTGCGGCGCGACGAAATCGGCCAGGCACAGGTTCGGGTTGTCGCGCGGCTTCTCGGTCTGCTGGCGCAGATGATGCAGCGTCGTGAGGACCGTGCTGCGCGATTCGTCGGTATAAAGTTCGATGTCGTCACCGCCGACCTGATTGGCGGGAAAGAAACCGACCACCGCGCGCGCGCGCAGCCAGTTCTCGGCCACGATGCGTTCGAGCATCGCCTGTGCGTCGGCATACAGCCGCCGCGCCTCCTCGCCGACCACCTCGTCCTCCAGGATGCGCGGGTAGCTCGCATGCAACTCCCAGGCATGGAAGAACGGCGTCCAGTCGATGTAGGGCAGCAATGCGTCGAGCGGCCAGTCGAAACTGCGCACGCCGAGGAACGACGGCCGCGGCGGCGCGTATGCGCTCCAGTCGATCGGCATGCGGCGCGCTCGTGCCTCGCCGAGCGTGAGCCACTTCTGGTCGCGACGCCGGCCCGCCATGTTGCGACGGACTTCCTCGTACTCCGTTCGCAACGACGCGACGTACGCCGCGCGCAGTTCCTCGCTCACCAGGCTTTGCGCCACGCCGACCGCGCGCGAGGCATCCTTGACCCACACGCAGGAACCCTCGTAATGCGGTTCGATCTTGAGTGCGGTGTGCGCACGCGAGGTGGTGGCGCCGCCGATCATGAGCGGAATGGTGAAGCCGAGTCGCTGCATCTCCTTCGCGATGTGCGTCATCTCGTCGAGTGAAGGTGTGATCAGGCCCGACAGGCCGATGACGTCGACGTCGTGTTCGCGCGCGGCGTCGAGAATCTTCTGCGCCGGCACCATCACGCCGAGGTCGATGACCTCGAAGTTGTTGCACTGGAGCACGACGCCGACGATGTTCTTGCCGATGTCGTGCACGTCGCCCTTGACCGTCGCCATCAGGATGCGGCCGGCGGCGCGCGCGCCATCGGCCTTGTCGGCCTCGATGTAGGGAATCAGGTGCGCGACCGCCTTCTTCATCACGCGCGCGCTCTTGACCACCTGCGGCAGGAACATCTTGCCGGCGCCGAACAGGTCGCCGACCACGTTCATGCCCGCCATCAGCGGCCCTTCGATGACCTGGATCGGGCGCTCGGCCTTCTGGCGCGCCTCTTCCGTGTCCTCGACCACGAAGGCGTCGACGCCCTTGACCAGGGCGTGGCGCAGGCGTTCCTCGACCGGCAGCGAACGCCAGGCCAGATCCTCCGGCTTCGCCTCGCCCTGCCCGCCGCGTTCGCGATAACGCTCGGCGATTTCCAGCAGACGTTCGGTGGCATCGGAACGCCGGTTGAGCACGACGTCCTCGACGCGTTCGCGCAGCTCGGGATCGATCTCGTCGTAGACCGCGAGCTGGCCGGCGTTGACGATGCCCATGCTCATGCCGGCCTGAATCGCGTGATACAGGAACACGGCATGGATCGCCTCGCGCACCGGTTCGTTGCCGCGGAACGAGAACGACACGTTGGAGACGCCACCCGAAATCAAGGCATGCGGCAGCGTGTGCCGGATCTCGCGCGTGGCCTCGATGAAGTCGACGCCGTAGTTGTCGTGTTCCTCGATGCCGGTGGCGATGGCGAAGATGTTCGGATCGAAGATGATGTCCTCGGCCGGGAAGCCGACCGTTTCCGTCAGTACGCGATAGGCGCGCGTACAGATCTCGATCTTGCGCTGGCGCGTATCGGCCTGCCCCTGCTCGTCGAAGGCCATGACGATCACGGCCGCACCGTAGCGGCGCAGCAGCCGCGCCTGTTCGATAAACCGCTCCTCGCCCTCCTTGAGCGAAATGGAGTTCACCACGCCCTTGCCCTGCAGGCACTTGAGCCCGGCCTCCAGCACCTCCCAGCGCGAGGAATCGAGCATCACCGGCACACGGGCGATGTCGGGTTCGGCCGCCAGCAGATTCAGGAAGCGCAGCATCTCGGCCTTCGCGTCGAGCATGCCCTCGTCCATGTTGATGTCGATCATCTGCGCGCCGTTGTCGACCTGCTGACGCGCGACTTCGAGCGCAGTGTTGTAGTCGCCTTCCTTGATCAGGCGCTTGAAGCGCGCGCTGCCGGTGACGTTGGTGCGCTCGCCGACGTTCACGAACAGCGACTGCTCCGTGATGTCGAGCGGTTCCAGCCCGGAAAGCCGGCAGGCCGGCGGAATCTCGACCCGGCCACGCGGCGCGATGTCGGCCACCGCCTCGGCGATGGCGCGGATGTGATCGGGCGTGGTGCCGCAGCAGCCGCCGATGATGTTGAGCCAACCCTCGCGCGCCCAGCCGGCGATCTCGCGCGCCATCTCGGCCGCGCCGAGGTCGTAGCCGCCCATCTCGTTCGGCAGGCCGGCGTTCGGATATACGGCGACGGGGAACTCGCTGATGCGCGCCAGTTCCTCGACGTACTGGCGCAGTTCGTACGGGCCGAGCGCGCAGTTGAAGCCGAAGCAGAACGGCCGCGCGTGGCGCAGCGAGTTGTAGAAGGCCTCGACCGTCTGACCCGACAGCGTACGGCCGGAGGCATCGGTGATGGTGCCGGAGATCATCACCGGCAGCCGCAGGCCGGTGTCCTCGAACAGGGTTTCAAGCGCGAACACCGCCGCCTTGGCGTTCAGCGTATCGAAGATGGTCTCGATCATCAGCAGATCGACGCCGCCCTCGATCAGCGCCTCGGCCGACTCGCGATAGGCCGCGACGAGCTGGTCGAAATCGACGTTGCGGAAACCCGGGTCATTGACGTCGGGCGACAGCGATGCCGTGCGGTTGGTCGGGCCGAGCGAGCCCGCGACGTAGCGCGGCCGTTCCGGCGTTGCGTATTCGTCGGCCACCGCGCGCGCCAGCCGCGCCGCCTCGCGGTTGAGTTCCGGTACCAGGTCCTCCATGCCGTAGTCCGCCATCGAGATGCGGTTGGCGCTGAAGGTATTGGTCTCGATGATGTCGGCGCCGGCCTCAAGGTACTGGGCATGCAGGCCGCGGATCACCTCGGGGCGGGTCAGCACCAGCAGGTCGTTGTTGCCCTTGAGGTCGCTCGGCCAGTCGGCGAAACGCTCGCCGCGGTAGTCCGCCTCGGTCAGGCGATGGCGCTGAATCATCGTGCCCATCGCACCATCCAGAATCAGGATGCGGCGGGCCATCTGGTCTTGAAGCTGCTGGAGGCGCGGAGCGGTCATGGGCGTCGGGGAGGAATCGGGAAAACGGGGCCGGATTCTACCATGCAGGGGTACCGCGGCCCGGCACCGGCCGGCCGCCAGAGCCCATGACAACGACATGGTTTACTGATCCAGGTCAGTTCCTGACCGGCGATCAGCGCCTAAGCTCTTTCTCAGTATCCATGGTGTTCACCTCCTTCCTCATCCCTGCGGCCACGGACGGCCGGCCTTTTC
The DNA here is from genome assembly GCA_028695255.1 of Chromatiales bacterium. GTDB lineage: Bacteria > Pseudomonadota > Gammaproteobacteria > Ectothiorhodospirales > Ectothiorhodospiraceae > JAQVJI01. The sequence goes on from JAQVJI010000012.1 coordinate 10,451, forward strand.
TTCTCACGACCCCGCATGACCCGCCGCCCGTCGCCCGGCACTGGCAAGGGTGAGCACGCTGGTCTAAATACACGGTCAGTCCGTCATGGCACGGGCATGCCGGCCGTGGCCGGCAAGGAGAATCCGCCATGCGCAGCGAGAATACCGCCGGCACCGGCGATCCCAAGGCGAGAGACCTCCTCGCGGGCATCATCGCCTGGCGTGACGAGTTGGGCGAGCTCGGCCGCGATCTGGAGCGCATGCTGCGCGCCGCCGGCGTCGAGCCGCCCAGCCCCACCACACAGTTCCGCTATTCACCGCCCGACAATGATCGGTACTGAGACCGCGGCTGCCCCTACTTCCGAACCACGTCGTCGGCCGCCCGGCCGGGCGGCAGCAGAAATTCCAGCGGTCGTTCGCGCAGACGCGACAGGTAGGCGCGCAGCAGGCGGTCCATGGCACCGATCCGGGTGCCACGCGCCCGGAGGGCGACGTAAAGGGCCAGCGCGAAACTGACCCACAGGTTCACCGCACCGATGAGCAGCACGAAGCCGAGCCAGGGGAGCAGCCCCGGCAGCCCGTCGAGCCTCGTCGACGCCACGTAGCCCAGGTTGGCGGAACCGAAGGCCACATGCTGAATGTCCAGCGGCAGGCTCATCAGATAACCCAGATAGGCCGTGCTGCCGAGCAGGACGCCGAACAGGAAATTGCCGGCCAGTGCACCGTAGTTGTGGCCGATGAAGTCGGCGAGCCGATCGCGCGTCGGTTCCGACAGCCAGCCGAGCATCGGATGGCCGCGCAGCCGGCCGGGCAGGTCCAGGTAGGCACAGCGATTGTCGAAGAACCCCGAGATCAGGCCGGCGACGAACAGCCAGACGCCGGCGATGGCGGCATGCAGCAGGGCCAGACCCTCGAAGGGAGTGACCTTGTGCAGCAGATGATCGGCATGCACGGCATCCATCACCGGCACCTCCAGGAGATGGCTGTGCAGCACCCCGACCAGCATCGCCACCGGCAAGGCCACGCTCACGTTGCCCAGCACGGCCACGAACTGTGATCGCCCGACCTGAATCAGAAGGTCGGCGAGCCGGGCCGGATTCGCGGTGCCCTTTTCCGTCTCCTCGATGGCGGCCGCCAGCGTGGCCGCGGTCATCGCCGGCTGCTTGGTGGCGACCGTGAAATGCAGGATGTGGATGAGCACGAAGCCGAGCCCGTAATTGAGGCTGACCCACAACGCATTCCATCCCGGCGTCAGGTCCAGATCCCCGATCTGGAGCTTGATCAGGGCCATGAAGGCGATGATGCATCCGGCGCCCGCACCGCTGCGAAACATGCGCAGGTATTCGGAGCGGTCGGCCGTGATGTAGTGTTCGCCGGTCTCGCTCGCCTGCTGGGTGATACCGCGCGCGAGCAGGCCGACGCTTTCCTGCCACAGCGATCCCAGACTGTTTCGGCGGGCGTTGGCGAGCACGAGCTCCCGGAACAGATCCATCACGGCCGCGCGACGGGCGCCGTCATCGGCCGGATCGAGGACGTCCAGCAGGCGACCGATGCGCGTGAGGGTCTGGGTCAGGCGCTCCAGCAGATGGGTCAGCGATATGCTGCTGCCGTGGGTGACGGCGCGCTTGCGAAAACGCTCGATCTGCTCCCGGCACTGCTCCAGCAGCACCCGCGCATGCCGGTCGTCATGGAAGGCGGCCGCGGGATCGCCCACCCAGGCACGGTAGTCCTCCACGTATCGCGACAGCTCCCTTTGCAGGGCCACGAAGGCGGAGTCGTGCATGGCGATGGCAGGGTCCAGACGCAGGAATTCCGGTTCCAGTTCCTCGGCCGCGACCCACACGGCCAGCATCTCCAGCGCATACAGGATCTCCTCCCGGGCACGCGTGGCGATCTTCGGCGACGCCTCGGCCAGGCAGCCCAGGCCTTCCAGCAAGCGCCACCAGGCATCGTTCGGCAGCGCCGCCACCCAGAAGGCATCACGCGAACGGTGAAAGACGTAGGCCAGCAGGTCCTTGAGATTGTCGCGTTCGAGGGGGCGCGGATTGAGCCGCTCATAGAACCGGTCGACGAACTCCCGCATGAAGCCGCGACGCGAGAACAGACCGGTCTCGGTGTAGAGCGTCAGATGCCGCCCCGCCAGGCCACTCGACAGTCGTTCCTGCAGGCGCTGACGCAGCAATGGCCGCTCTTCCAGCGCCAGCGCGAGACCTTCGATGCGGGCGACCACCGCCGCAATGCCGCGCCGCACGTCGGCGGGGCGCAGCCAGTCGACGATCAGTCGCAGCGTGTCGGCCGGATCGCGTCCGTCATCCGCCTCCAGAACGGCAAGCAGTGCTGCGGCCGTCGCACCGTCGTTCATCGGCCAGTCCTGCCGCCCCGGATCATTCGACCCTTTCGACCGAGGCACATTCGCGGAAGATGCGACGCGTGCAGCGCGCACAGACGTCCTTGTCGAGTCGTTCGAAGATGTGGCCGATCGCCTCGGTCTTCGAGGTGAACAGATTGTTCCAGCCGATCTCGTCCATGTAGCCGCCGCGCTTGAGCGGTCCGCAGACACCTTCCTTGATGCGATAAAAATACAGCCCGCCGCCCTCCCGGCGCCGGCTCTTCGCCTCGTTGGCGAGGAATTCGGCGCCGGCGACGTCAATGAAATTGATGCCGGAGGCGACCAGCAGCAGGTGTTTCTGGCCCGGCTCGCGGCTGTGGTACTGCGCAAGCTTGTCGCGTACGTGATCGACGGCGCCGAAGAACAGCGAGCCGTCGATGCGCAGGATCTTCATCTGCGGGCACTCGGGCAGGGTCCTGTCGCTGACGAAGCTGCGGTTCGGCACGCGCGGATCGGGTACGCGCGTGTGCACGGCCGGCTGCGAGGTGCGCGACAGATACACCACCAGCGACAGGAACACGCCGAGCAGGATCGCGAACTCCAGATCGAGCAACAGCGTGGCGCCGAAGGTCACGCCCATGACCGTGGTCTCGGACAGACTGGTCTGGATGATCTTGTGGATGTGGTGGAAGTCGATCAGTCCCCAGGCCACCAGCATCAGGATGCCGGCCATCGCGGCATTCGGAAGATACGCGGCGAGCGGTGCGACCAGCAGCACCAGCGCCATCAGGATGAAGGCCGCCATGACCGAGGACAGCGGCGTCTTCGCGCCGGCCTCGTAGTTGACGCCCGAGCGGTTGAAGGAACCGGTCGCGACGTAGGCCGAGAAGAAACTGCCGGCGACGTTCGACAGCCCCTGGCCGATGAACTCCTGATTGCCGCTGATGTGCTGGCCGCTGCGCACGGCGATCGAACGCGCGATCGACACCGCCTCGGTGAGCGCGAGCAGCGTCACCGCCAGCACCGCCGGTGCGAGACTCTTCAGCGTGCCGAGCGACAGGTCGGGCGCGGACAGCGGCGGCAGACTGGCCGGCAGCGCGCCGACGGTCGCGATGTGCACGCCCGCGAAGGCGCCGAAGGCGACGGAGACCAGCGAACCCGCGAGCAGCGCTGCGATCATGTACGGGATCTTCGGCCAGAATCGCTTGACCAGGATGCCGAGCAGGAGCGTCGCCGCCGACACCGTCGTGACCCAGGGATCGATGTCGCCGGCGTGCAGTGCGAACTCTCGCAGGATGTGGAAGAAATCGAGCCCGCGCGGCATCTCCAGTCCGAAGAAGTGCTTCACCTGATTGACCGCGATCAGGATCGCCGCGCCGGCGGTGAAGCCGATCACCACCGAATGCGAGATGAAATTCACCAGCGTGCCCATGCGCACGAGGCCCATCACGAGCTGCGTGATGCCGACCAGGAAGGTGAGCGTGAGCGCGAGCCGGATGTACTCGGCGCTGCCCGGTTCGGCAAGACCCGACAGCGAGGCGAACAGCACCAGCGAGGCGGCGGTGGTCGGACCCGACACCAGATGCCAGGAGGAGCCGAACAGCGCGGCGACGATCGCCGGCACCATCGCCGCATACAAACCATATTGCGCCGGCATGCCGGCAATGACGGCGAAGGCCACGCCCTGCGGCAGCACCACGATCGCGCCCGTGAGTGCGGCCAGGAAATCGGCCCGCAGCGTGCCGCGGTCGACCATCGGCCACCAGGCGAGAAAGGGCAACAGGCGCGTGAGACGTGCTTCAGGAAAGTTCATGTCTTCGAGTCGATTTCGTATGAGGATGGAACCGCCAAGGACGCCAAGCCTCTCAGGCGCAAATACCTTGACGCTCTTGGCGTCCTTGGCGGTTCAAGATTTTTTTCAGCCTTGCCCATCAATCGCGCGCCAGACTGCGGCTCACCACCTCGTACAGGTCGCGCGACAACTGCGGCCGGGCGGCGATGTGTTCGAGCTGCGCGCGCATGGACGCCTGGCGCGGCGCGTCGTAGCGGCGCCACGCGGTGAAGACCTTGGCCATGCGCGCGGCGACCTGCGGGTTGAGCGCATCGAGCGCCATCACATGTTCGGCGACGAAGGCGTGGCCGCTGCCGTCGGCGGCGTGGAAATGCAGCGGATTGCCGTGTGCGAAGGCGCCGATCACGGCGCGCACACGGTTGGGATTGCGGATCGAGAAACCCGGATGTGCCATCAACGCACGTACACGGTCGAGCGCGCCGGGCAGGCGCGAACCGGCCTGTAGCGCGAACCATTTGTCGAGCACCAGCGGTTCGTCGCGCCAGCGCGCCTCGAACGCGGCCATCGCCCGTTCGCGTTCGGGACAGTCCACGTCGCGCAGCGCATGCAGCGCGCCCATCGCGTCGGTCATGTTGTCGGCCTGTTCGAACTGCTCCAGCGCCAGCCTGCATGCCGCGGCATCGCCACCCGCGACCAGATACCCGAGGCAGAGATTGCGCAGACGGCGCCGGCCCATCGCCTCGGGCTCCGGCGCATAGGGTCCGTTGCCGCGATACCGTTCATAGGCGTCGTGCAACCGCGCAGACAGGCGTTCGCCGAGCGCGCGGCGCACGAAACTGCGCGCCTCGTACACCGCCTGCGGATCGATGACCGCGAGCTGTTCGGCGATGTAGTCCTCGGCCGGCAGCGTCAAGGCCTCGGCCACCAGCACCGGCGCGGCGGCGCGGTCGTCCAGCACGCCTTCGAAGGCGCGCAGCAACACCTCCGGCAGGACCAGCGGCCGGCCGGCCTGCACGTCGCCGATCAGACCCAGCAACACGCGCAGCATCAGGCGCTGACCGGCCTCCCAGCGGTTGAAGGCATCGGTGTCGTGCGCAAACAGGAAGGCGAGCGTGGCGTCGTCGTACGCATAGTCGAGCACCACCGGTGCGGAGAATCCGCGCAGCAATGAAGGCAGCGGACGATCGGGTACGTCGACGAACCGGAATTGCTGCGCGCGCTCCGTCAGTTCCAGCGCGCGCTCGCCGCTGACCGCTGCGGGCTCGCCCTCCAGCCTGAGCGGCAGCTCGCGGCCCTGTGCATCGAGCAGCGCCAGCTTGAGCGGGACGTGCAGCGGCCGCTTCTCGGGTTGACCCGGCGTCGGCGCACAGCTCTGCGTCACGTCGAGCGTGTAGATCTGCGTCGCCGCGTCGTAGGCATCGCGCACCTCGATGCGCGGCGTGCCGGCCTGATCGTACCAGCGCATGAACGGACCCAGGTCGCGGCCGGAGGCCTCGGCCATGCAGTGCAGAAAGTCCTCGACCGTCACGGCCTGACCGTCGTGGCGCTCGAAATACAGATCCATGCCGGCGCGGAAGGTTTCGCGGCCGAGCAGGGTCTCCAGCATGCGCACCACTTCGGCGCCCTTCTCGTACACCGTCATGGTGTAGAAGTTGTTGATCTCGATGTACGAGGCCGGGCGCACCGGATGCGCCATCGGCCCCGCGTCCTCGGGGAATTGCAGCGAACGCAGCCGGCGCACGTTGTCGATGCGCGCCACCGCGCCGAGCGTCTCCTCGGCGGTGAACGACTGGTCGCGAAAGACCGTGAGGCCTTCCTTGAGCGACAACTGAAACCAGTCGCGGCAGGTGATGCGGTTGCCGGTCCAGTTGTGGAAGTACTCGTGCGCAATCACGCCCTCGACCGCGACGTAGTCGTCGTCGGTGGCGGTGTCGGCGCGTGCCAGCACGTATTTGGAGTTGAACAGGTTGAGGCCCTTGTTCTCCATCGCGCCCATGTTGAAGTCGTCGACCGCGACGATCATGTACAGGTCGAGGTCGTACTCGCGCCCGAAGCGGCGCTCGTCCCAGCGCATCGACCGGGCGAGCGAGGCGAGCGCGTGGTCGCACTTGTCGGCGTTGTGCGCCTCGGTGTACACGCGCAGCGCGACCTCGCGGCCGGAGATGGTGAAATACGGCGCCTCGCGGCAGACGAGGTCGCCCGCCACCAGCGCGAACAGATAGCAGGGCTTTGGATACGGATCGTGCCAGCGCGCGAAATGACGGCCGTCCGGCAGCTCGCCCGCGGCCTCCGGATTGCCGTTCGACAGCAGCACCGGATAGCGCGCGGCATCGGCCTCCAGCGTCACCGTGTACACGCTCATCACGTCCGGGCGATCGGGGAAATAGGTGATGCGGCGGAAGCCCTCCGCCTCGCATTGCGTGCACAACGTACCGCCGGAGACGAACAGTCCTTCGAGCGCGGTGTTGTCCTGCGGATGGATCAGCGTTTCGATTTCGAGCGTGAACTGCGCCGGCACGCCGGGGATGGTCAGGCCCTCGTGATCGAGCAGGTAATCGCCGGTGGCCAGCACGCGGCCGTCGAGCGCGATGCGTTCGAGTTGCAGATCCTGCCCGTCCAGCGCCAGCGGGACGCTGCGATCGAGCAGCGGATTGCGGCGCAGCGACAGCCGCGAGCGTACGCGCGTCTGCACCGGATCGAGCGTGAAATGCAGATCCACGCGGTCGACCAGATAGGCCGGGGCGGAATATTCCTTGAGCAGGATGGCGCGTGGCTGAGCCTCTTTCATGCGGGCAGGTCCGGAAACTGTGCGGTGAGACGGCGCGGGCGTGCGCCGTCAGGGAAAATACCGACCGGCATCGACAAATGCATTGCCGGCGACAGTGTTCTGAATGATATCACCGTTGCCGCCAGCCATCGGCGGCGGGGCGGAACGATGTCGCCCTGACCGCCGCGCATCCGCAAGGCGGACAGGGTATTTGCGCGGGACGCGGTTCCGCTGGATGTACACTATCGCGACGATCCACTCCGACGTAACGTCCGAACCCGTGACAGCCATGAACACTCAGACCACGATTGAAGAAAAGCTGGCAGCGGACCTCGCGCCCGTGCACCTCGAAGTCGTCAACGAAAGCCACATGCACAACGTGCCGGCGGGCTCGGAATCGCATTTCAAGGTCACCGTGGTGTCGCCGCGCTTCGAGGGCCAGAGCCTGGTCAACCGCCACCGCATGGTGAACCAGACCCTGGCGGAAGAACTCGCCGGACGCATCCACGCACTGGCGCTGCACACGCTGACGCCCGACGAGTGGTTCGAACGCGCCGGCCGCGTGCCGGATTCGCCGCCCTGCGAGGGCGGCTCCAAGCGCGGTTGACGCACGTGGGCGACGTCGTCCGTTTCCAGCGCCCGAAGGCCTCGGACAAGGCCGCCGGACGCGGCCTGTGCGCGAGCGGCTTTCACAAATGGGAAGCGGTGAAGGAGAAACCCTTCGACGTGAAGCAAGGAAAACTGGTCACCTTGCTGCGTTGTACGCGCTGCGGCGCGACCAGAACCGAGGCACGCTAGCGGCCTCAGTCGGGCACGCGACAGGCACCGAAAAAGTCGTAATGTTCCAGCGCCTCGGCGATGCCGCCGGCATGCGTGGCCGCGGCGAAGTGCACGCGTCTGAAGCCACGCAAACGCTCCAACTCCGCATGGTGATTGCCGACCACCACGCCGAGCGTCGAGCCGCGCAGCATGTCCTCGTCGTTGCCCGAATCGCCGGCCACCAGCACCTGCTCGATCGGAATGCCCCATTTGTCGGCGAAATAGCGCACCGCGAAACCCTTCGACGCGCGCACTGGCAGCAGGTCGAGATAGCGGTCGTGCGAGGCGATGAGATTGGCGGACAGGTCGTTCTGGCGCAGCAGGCGTTCGATCTCCTCCAGCGTCGGCGCCTGCTCCGGATCGACGAAGAAGCTCAGCTTGAAGCGCCGCTGATCGATCGCCGGCTGCAATTCGACGCCCGGCAATGCCAGTAGCAGTTCACTCAACCGCGACGGGTTCCAGCGATGGTCGATGTGGCGGGCCCAGCCGCCGTCCTCGGTGATCTCGGGTCCGTAATGGATCTCCGATCCGACCGACGATATCAGTACGTCGGGCATCGGCACGCCCCATTCCCTCAGCACCTCGATGGCCGAATCGATGCGCCGGCCGGTGGCGATGCCGAAGGCCACGCCGCGACCGCGTTCCTTCAACTGCTGCAACAGCAGCCGGAGACCGGCGCGATCGCCGAGCAGGGTATTGTCGATGTCGGTGACGATGGCACGGTCGGCCTGCGCCAGCTTGCCGGAGAGCCGTTGCTGGCCGCGGCGCTTGCGGGCGACCTCGCGCCTGAGCGCACGGACGCGGCGCAGGTATTTCTCGGCGTGACCGCGCCAGGCATAGTGCTGCTGCACGCCCTTGAGGCCGTTCTCCGACATCTGGCGCCAACGGCTGCGGTCCGCCAGCACGCCGTCGATCGCCTCCGCCATCGCGACGGCATCGAGCGGATCGACCAGCACGCCGTTCCGGCAATGACGCACGATGTCGCGCGGTCCGCCGTCGTGCGTGGCGACGATCGGCGCGCCGCTCGCCGCCGCCTCGATCAGCGTCAGGCCGAACGGCTCGGTGAGCGCGGGGTTGACGAACACGCCGCGCGAGCGCGTCACCAGGCGATAGAGTTCCGGCACGTCGTCCGGCGCATGTTGTTTAGGGAAGGCCACGTTGCCGTACAGATCGTAGCGGTCGATGAGCATCAGGATCTCGGTCAGCACCTCGCGCGCACCCTTGTCCATCGAACGGATGTCGTCGCGATTGCCGGCCACGATCACCAGATTGGCGCGCTCGCGCAGGCGCGGGTGTTCGGCATAGGCGCGCACCAGGGTCGGGATGTTCTTGCGCTCATCGGGCCGCGACAGCGCCAGTACGATGGGCTTGTCGGGATAGGCGAGGAAGCGGTCGAGATCGGCCTTGATCGCGCCCGGCCGATCACCGCGGCGCGGCGGATGAAAGCGCGCCAGATCCGTGCCGGGCGGGATCACCACCATGCGCTCCGGACGGTAGTGATCGTACAGCGCGTACTGCTCCTCCACCTCCTGCTGGGTACTGGCAATGACCATCGCGGCATGACTGAGGGATTCTTCCTCGGCCTCGATGCGGCGCGCGATGTTGTAGCGCGACTCGATGTCGCCCTCCTTCAATCCCTTCTCGCGCAGGCGTTCGCGCTTGACGCGGCCGAGCGAATGCCCGGTCTGCACCATCGGCACGCCGAGCAGGTTGGACAGGCGCACGGCGACGTAGCCCGCATCGGCGTAGTGACCATGCACCGCGTCCGGCAGCAGGCCGACGCTGCGTACGTGGCGCAATGCATGATCGGCAAAGCAGTCGAGATAGGGCCACAGCACTTCCTTGCGCAGATAGCGCCGCGGGCCGCAGGGCAGACGCACGATGAAGGCGCGCTCGGCGATCGCTTCGAGCGGCTCTGCGTAGTCGGATGAAACCTTGGGATCGCGCACCTGGCGGGTGAGCAGATCGACCCGCTCGACGTCCGGGTGCTCGGCCAGTGCGCGCGCGAGTTCGACCACGTATTTGGTCTGGCCGCCGGTGTCGGCGTCACGGCCGAGCTCGAGTTCCTGGCCGCGGATCAAGCCGTGAACGCTGATGAGTACGATGTAGAGCCCCCTGGGCGCGTCGTGTTCTCCGGTCTTTCTCATGCCTCCGCTCCGTTTCGCGTCAGTCCGAGCAGTGCCGGAGCCGACGGGTCGTCGAGGAATTTGGCGGCCAGGATGAAGCCCGTGGCCGACCAGGCCTGGTGGAAATTCGCACGCCGGCCGATCAGGCGGCCGTTGCGTCCGTCGTAGTACTCGGGCCAGCCGTCGCGCATCAGGCGCGGGCCGGCGACCTCGGCGGCACGGCGTGCCAGCGCGTCGCGGCCGGTGGCGAGCGCCGCCGCCACCAGCGCCCACAGCAGGCACGGCCAGTTGCCGCCGTTGTGATAGGACCAGGGGATGTTTTTCGGATCGGAACCGGTCATCAGGCGCCATTCGCGCCCTTCCATCGCCGGATAGCAGATCTTCACCGGCATCATGCCGACGAGGTCGTTCCAGCGCTTCTCGAACACGTCCATGATGAGCTGCGACTGCATGTCGTCGGCCAGGCCCAGAATCACCGCCAGCAGGTTGCCGAAGGAGAAGAAGCGGAAGTCCATGCGGCCGGGCCCGAGGTTGCCGACCAGATAGCCGGAGTCCTCGGGCAGCCAGTCGGTGACCCAGTCGGGGATGCTTTCGGGGTAGATGTTGAGCGCGTTCTCGCTCTCGCGCCCGAACAGTTCGGTGCGGTAGCGGTGGATCGCATTCAGGCGCGCGAGATCGAGCCAGTAATATTCGCGTACGTAGTCGGTGAGCTGTTTGAGACGCTTGGCCGACAGGTCGAGCACGGTGGCGTTGTCCGGATCGTTCGGCTCCAGCAGTTCCAGCGCCGCGCGCAGCGTGCCGTGAAACAACGCCTGGATCTCCAGCGGATGGCCGTACACGCCCATGCGGCGATCGATCATGAACGAACCGTCCGGCACCAGCAGCGTCGGGAAGATCTCGAAGCGGTCGCGCAGACAGATGTTGAGGATCATGCGCACCGCGCGCTGCATCTCGGCCGAACGCACGAAGCCGAGATCGCCGGTGCGCTGCGCATAGGCGCGCAGCAGCAGCACCCACCACATCATCGAATCGACGGGCGCCACGCGGCCGATTGCGCGGTCGCCGAAATCCGGATGCAGTTCGTCGGCGCCCTCCGGCCCGTTCATCACGCGGAAACTCGCCGGCATCACGCGCGGCAGGGCGTGATGGCCTTCCATCTCCTCCTGCATGTCGCGGATGCGCAGCACCAGCGAGAGAAAATCGCGCACGATCTCGCCGCGCCCGTCGAGCAGGAACACGAAGGCCGAGGGTACGAAGTCGCGCACGAAGCAGTCGGCATAATTCTCCGCCGGCGCGCGCGCGTCGAGGCTCGCGACGGTACCGACCGGGCGGCCGCGGTAGTACACCAGCGACGCCTCCAGCAGGCGGTAGGCGGATGAAAGCGGTTCGGTCACGTGCGTTCGCCTGTCGGGATACAGGTCCGCCGCCGCGGCCGCGACACCGGACACCGGGTCGTTGTGTGGGGAGGCGCCATTGTAGCAGACCGCCGCCCGTGCCCCATCGTGTCACATCCCGACCGGCTGCTAGAATCGTTGGAACCCTTTACCCAGGATCCGCATCATGGCCGAGACGAACCTCACCGACGAGCAGTGGCACGAGCGCCTGACCGAGGAACAATACCGCGTCACGCGCCGCGGCGGCACCGAACCGGCGTTCACCGGCGAGTACCACGATTTCAAGGGCCGCGGCATCTACCGCTGCGTCTGCTGCGGCGCGCCACTGTTCTCCTCCGGACATAAGTACGACTCCGGCAGCGGCTGGCCGAGCTACTGGCAGCCGATCGCGCCGGACGCCGTCACCGAACGCACCGATTCGAGCCACGGCATGCTGCGCACGGAAGTCCGCTGCGCCGCCTGCGAGGCGCACCTCGGGCACGTGTTCCCGGACGGACCGAAGCCGACCGGGCTGCGCTATTGCATCAACTCCGCCTCGCTCAGCTTCGAGGCGGACGATGCGCATCAATCGACGTAGGGTCCGTACTGCCGGATCGGTTCGCCGTGCGGCGCGCCGAAGGCGAGCATGAAGCGGCTGGCCTGCGTCGCCTCGATGGCCAGCGCCACGTCATCGCAGAATGCCGCCTCACCGGCCCGCAGCGCCCGGCCGTTCACGTTCATTGCACCGTCGACGACATAGACGAGACCACGCCGACCCGAGGCCGGCGCGAAGGCATACGCCGCCCCGGCATCCAGATGAACGTCGCGGTAGTCGACCGGCGTATGCAGCGCGAGCGGCGAACCGGGGCCGACGATGATGCGTTCGCGCCCGCCCTCGATCGGCCGCTCCGGCAGATCGGCGGCATCGAGTCCCTGATATGCGGGATCGATGCCCTTGAGGCGCAGCGGCAGGTTGATCCAGAGCTGGATGCCGGAGGTCGGGCCGTCGGTTGCCGGCATTTCCGAGTGCACGATGCCGCGGCCGGCGGTGAAGCGCTGCGCACCGCCCACGCCGACGCGCGAGTCGTTGCCGAGGTTGTCGGCATGGGCGATCGAGCCCTCGAACAGATAGGTGATGGCCTCGAAGCCGCGATGCGGATGTTCCGGAAATCCGCCGCCGCCCTCCAGGATGAAGTGGTCGAACAGCACGAACGGGTCGTAGTTCATGAAGCCGCGCAAGGGCATCAGGCGCTTCACCACCGCGCCGTCGCCTTCCGCGCCTTCGACCGCCGGCCGGATCAGAATGTCTTCGTTCATGTCGTCTTACCTCGCGAATTCAGGCTATATTTCCGTGATCCGCACACACGCTCCGGACTACCGGGCTTCAACACTCCATCATTCAAACCGATCAGAGGGAATCTCCATGCACATCGACTCTCCGGCACGCAGCATTGCGCATGCCATCGCGGGCGCCATCGCCGGCACCGCATTCCTCGCCGCCACGGCCGTCGCCGACACGCAGATCTACGGCGTCGCCCACGTCTCGCTGGACCATGTCGACAACGGTGACAGCAGCGGTCATCAGCTCTCCAGCAACTCCTCCCGCATCGGCTTCAAGGGCAGCGAGGACCTCGGCAACGGGCTTACCGCGCTGTGGCAGATCGAGTCCGCCGCCAACCTGACCGGCGGTGCCTCGGCCAGCACGGGTTTCGCCGGCCGCAACAGTTACGTCGGTCTGCGCGGTGGCTTCGGCACGGCCTTGTTCGGCCGTCACGACACGCCCTACAAGATGTCCACCGGCCGCCTCGACGTGTTCGGCGACAAGCTCGCCGACTACAACGCCATCGTCGGTTCGGCCGACGACTGCCCCGCCAGCCTCGACGCCATCAACGGCATCGCGTACGTCGAGACCTGCGCGGTGTTCGACAATCGCACCAACAATACCCTGGCCTGGCTCAGCCCGAGCTTCGGCGGCCTGAGCGTCGCGCTGGCCTACGTCACCGACGTGGCCGCCAACGGCGACCGGCCTGGACCGACGTCCAACGATGGGCGCGCCTACAGCCTGTCGCTCAGCTACGAGGCGGGTCCGCTGTACCTCACGCTCGCACACGAGCGCATCGACAACGCGGCCATCAGCTACGACTTCGACGGCATCGTCTTCATCCCGAACATTCAGGACATCAGCGCCACCAAGGCGGGCGGCAGTTACACGTTCGGCGCCACCACGCTCAACGCCCTGGTCGAACACCTCGACTCCGGTATCGACAAACGCACCGGCTGGTATCTCGGCGGCCGACACAGCCTCGGCAGCAGCTATGTCGCGGCGGCAGCCGGTCAGTCCGGCGAGCGCGATGCATTCGACGACAGCAATGCCACCTTCATGGCGATCGGCGCCGGGCATCATTTCTCGAAGCGCACCGAGGTCTACGCCCTGTGGGTCCAGGTCGACAACCAGGACAATGCCGGTTACGGCATCGGCTTTGCGGGCCACGGCAAGCCGGTCGATGCCTGGGACTGGGGCAATACCGTGCGCGGCCTGTCGGCGGGCGTCGTGCACAGGTTCTGACCCGTGCCATGCCGTAGGTCACGCAGCGAAGCTGCGTGACGTCCGCAGATCCAAGGTCCATTCACCGCGTGACGGCCGCCCTCGGCGGCCGTCACGCTACATTTTTCCAGCGCCGTACTCGTCCTCCAGTTCGCCGAGCCGCTTCGCCACGTCGCCCGGCGAGCCGGTGTGGCGCGCCAGCACCTGATAGGCGAGCGGCACCACCACCAGCGTGAACACGGTGGCGAACAGCACGCCCGTGAAGATCACCACGCCGATCACGAAGCGGCTCTCATAGCCGGGACCGCTCGCCAGCACCAGCGGCAACGCGCCGATGATGGTCGTCACCGCCGTCATCAGCACCGGACGCAGGCGCAGCTTGGCCGCTTCCACCACCGCGGCGCGGTACTCGCGCCCGGCATCGCGCAACTGGTTGGCGAACTCGACGATCAGGATGCCGTTCTTGGATGCAAGCCCGATCAGCATCACGAGTCCGATCTGACTGTAGATGTTGAGGCTCTGCCCGGTCAGCCACAGCCCGAACAGCGCACCGACCGCCGCCAGCGGCACGGTGAGCATGATGATGAGCGGATGGATGAAGCTCTCGAACTGTGCGGCGAGCACCAGGAACACCACCAGCAGCGCCAGCACGAACACGAACAGCACGGCGCCGCCCGTCTGCTTGTACTCCAGCGATTCGCCGCGGTAGTCGATGCGCGCGGTCTCCGGCAGTTCCTGCGCCACGATCTGCTCCAGATGCGCCAGCGCCTCGCCCAGCGTGTGGCCCTCGCCAAGGTTGGCGGACAGCGTCACCGCGCGCATGCGGTTGTAGCGGTTGAGTCCGGCCGCGTCCGCCTGTTCGCGGATGTCGACCAGATTCGACAGCGGGATCAGCTTGCCGCTGGAATCCGAACGCACGTAGACGTTGCTGACGTCGTCCGGCGTGCGCCGCTGTTCGCGCGCGCCTTCGACCAGCACGTCGTATTCCTCGCCGCGATCGATGTAGGTCGTCACGCGCCGGCTGCCGAGAATGGTTTCCAGCGTGTGGCCGATGTTCTGCACCGACACGCCGAGTTCCGCCGCGCGATCGGTGTCGATGGTGACCATGAGCTGCGGCTTGGTTTCCTTGAGGTCGGAGTCGAGCCCCGTCAGGATGCCGCCCTCGGATGCCTTTTCCATCACCACGTCGCGCCACTCGGCGAGTTCGGCGAAGGTACTGCCGCCGATCACGAACTGCACCGGCTGACTCACGCGCCGCCCGGTGATGCCCTGGCGCATGATGGTCACGACGCGCACGCCGGGCAGGTCGTCCATCGACTGCCTGACCTCGTCCATGATCGCCCACGCCGAACGCTTGCGCCTGTCCCAGTGTTCGAGCACGACGGTCGCGATGCCGTTGTTGACGACGTCGCTGTTGCCGAAGGAACGTGGCGTGCGCGCCAATACGCGGATCGCCTCGCCGCTGTCGACCAGCGGCAGCAGACGTTTTTCGACCTCGCGCATGTAGCCCTGCATGTACTCGTAACCGGCGCCTTCCTGCGCCGTGGCGATGACGAAGAACACGCCGCGGTCCTCGCGCGGCGCGTATTCGCTCGGGATCGCGCGCAGGAACCAGGCGATGCTGCCGAGGATCGCGATCAGCAGCATGCCGATCAGGATCGGATGGCGCAGCACGCGCACGAGGGCGCGCTCGTACCAATCCTCCAGTCGCCCGAAACCCTCGGACATCACGCGATTGAGGCCGGTGAGTTCGTTCTCGTGGCGCAGCAACTTCGAACACATCACCGGCGACAGCGTCAGCGCGACCACGCTCGAAAACGCCACCGCCGCCGCCATGGCGAGCGCGAACTCGGTGAACAGACGGCCGAGCGAACCTTGCAGGAAGGCCAGCGGCACGAACACGGCGATCAGCGACAGCGTGGTCGCGATGACCGCGAAGCCGACCTGGCGCGTGCCGCGATAGGCCGCGAGCAGCGGCGGTTCGCCGTCCTCGATGCGGCGATGGATGTTCTCCAGCACCACGATGGCGTCGTCGACCACCAGACCGATGGCCAGCACCAGCGCCAGCAGCGTGAGCAGATTGACCGAGAAGCCGAGTGCGTACAGCACGATGAAGGAAGCGATGAGCGAGATCGGCACCGTCACCGCCGGAATCAGCATCGAGCGCAGGTTGCCGAGGAACAGGTAGATGACCAGGATCACCACCGAGCCGGTAATCATCAAGGTGGTATAGACCTCGTTGATCGCGCCCTCGACGAACACCGAGGAGTCGTAACTCACATGCAGGCGCGTGCCTTCGGGCAGCGTCGGGTTGATGCGCTCGGCCTCGCGCTTGACCGCCTGCGCCACGGCGAGCGTGTTGGCGGTGGACTGCTGGATGATGCCGATACCGACCATGTCCTGGGCGTTGCCGCGCAGTTCGGTGCGGTCGTCCTCGGGCATCACGCGTACCGTCGCCACCTCGCCAAGTCGTACCAGATGGCCGTCGTCGCCGCGCGCGAGCACGAGTTGAGCAAAGTCGTCTGCGCTGCGGTAGGAGCGGGCGATGCGCACGTTGAACTCGCGTTGCAGCGACTCGATGCGACCGGCCGGCAGCTCGACGTTCTCGCGTTGCAGGGTGTTCTCGACGTCGGCGACCGTGAGTCCGCGCGCGGCCAGTGCCTCGCGGTCGAGCTTGATGCGCATGGCCGGGCGTTTGGAGCCGCCGATGCGCACCAGCGCGACGCCTTCGAGGACCGAAAAGCGGTCGACCAGATAGCGTTCGGCATAGTCGGTGAGCTGCATGCCGTCCATGCTGTCGCTGGCGAGGTTGAGCCAGATAATGACGTCGGCATTGGCGTCCGCCTTGTACACCTGCGGCGGATCGGCCTCGTCCGGCAACTGGCGCACGATGCGCGACACCGCCTCACGCACGTCGTTGGCGGCGGCGTCGATGTCGCGCTCGACGCTGAACTCGATGGTGATGCGGGAACGCCCGTCGGAGCTGGTGGACTGAATCCACTGGATGCCCTCGATGCCGCTCACGCGATCTTCGATGAGCTGCGTCACCTTGGTCTCGACGATGGCGGCATTGGCGCCGGGATAGTCGGTCAGGATCGACACCACCGGTGGATTGATGTCGGGATATTCGCGCAGCGACAGGCGATCGATGGCGATGATGCCGAAGGCCACCAGCAGCAGGCTGATGACGGTGGCGAAGACCGGCCGTTTGACGGCAACGTCGGAAAGGATCATTCGGCGCCCGCCTGCGCGTCGAGCACACGCACCTTGCCGCCGGGACGCACCCGCACCGTGCCTTCGACCACCACGCGTTCACCTTCGCTCAGGCCCGAGAGCACCTCCACCCGGCCCGGCGCGCGGCGCCCGATCTCGATGCGGCGGCGCTCGACCTTGTCGTCGTCGCCGATCACCAGCACGTACTGTTCGTCGCGCACCGGCAGCAACGAGGCCTCCGGCACGGCGAGCGACTGCCGGCGATCCTTGATCAGGCGCAGCGTGAGCAACATGCCGGGACGCAGCAGACCCTCCGGGTTCGGCAGTTCGGCACGCACGATGACGGCCCGGGTGACCGGATCGACGCGCGAGTCGATCTGCACCACGCGGCCGCGCAGATCGCGTTCCGGATAGGCACGGCTTTTGGCGACGATCTCCTGTCCGAGCGACAGTCCGGCCAGGAAGGTTTCGGGAATACTGAAATCCAGCCGCATGACGCTCACGTCGTCGAGCGTGGTGATGACCGTGCCGGGCGTGACCAGCGCACCCGGACTCACGCGGCGCAGGCCCAGCACGCCGCCGAACGGCGCGCGGATGACGCGCTCGCCGACGCGCGCACGCGCGCCTTCGAGTTGGGCCTCGGCCTCGCTCACCAACGAGCGCTGCGTATCGAGGCTCTGCGCGGGCAACAGCTTCTGCTGCACCAGACCCTCGATACGCTTGAGTTCGCGGCGCTGCTTTTCGAGGTTCACGCGCGCCTCCTGCATCTTGGCCGGTTCCTCGCCGCCGCCGAGCCGCACCAGGATGTGTCCCATCTCGACCGCCTGACCGTCGACGAAGCCGAGTTCGCGCACCACGTCGGTCACCTGGGCGGTGATTTCCACCGACTCCAGCGCGCGCGTCGTACCGAGCGATTCGATGCTGGTCAGGAATTCCTGGTGTGCAACCTCGGCCACCGTCACCGGGATCGGTGCGCGGGCCTTGGGGTCCGTCGTCTCGCCCGAACAGGCGGAAAGAATGAGTGCGGACAGGGCGGCACTCAGTGCCAGAACCAGCAAACCCGGACGACGATTCACGCGGCGACTCCTTGGGGCAACGATGATGGTGGTGAATGAGACCATCGCCACGGGCCGCCGGTTCGCGCAGACTCAGCCGCGTCCGTGCGGCGAGAGAAAGTCGATCTCCGGCCCCTTCGGCACGATGCCCGAGGGATTGAGATGCCTGTGGCTGGCAAAGTAATGGTGCTTGATGTGGGCGAAGTTTACGGTATTTGCGACGCCCGCATGCTGGTACAACTCGCGCGTGAAACCCCACAGGTTCGGGTAGTCGAACAGGCGACGGCGGTTGCACTTGAAATGGCCGTAATACACGACGTCGAAGCGCGACAACGTCGTAAACAACCGCCAGTCCGCCTCGGTCAGGCGATCGCCCGTCAGGTAACGCCGCTCTGACAATACGCCTTCGAGCCAGTCGAGCGCGGCGAACAGCCGGTCGTAGACCGCCTCGTACGCGGCCTGGGTCTGCGCGAATCCGGCGCGGTAGACGCCGTCGTTCACGTCCTCGTACACGCGGGCATTGATCGCATCGATCGACGCCCGCAGGTCGTCCGGATAATAGTCCTCGTGCCGATCCGTGAAGGCGTCGAAGGCCGAGTTCAGCATGCGGATGATCTCCGACGACTCGTTGTTGACGATGCTGCCGCGCTGCTTGTCCCACAGCACCGGCACCGTGACGATGCCGGTGTAGCGTCGATCGGCCATGCGGTAGATCTCGTGCAGGAACGTCCGGCCGTTGACCGTGTCGCCGGTCGCACCCGGAAAATCGGTCGCGAAACTCCAGCCCGCCTCGCCCA
>JAQVJI010000159.1 GCA_028695255.1 Chromatiales bacterium
ACGCGCGGATTGCAGCGTATCGGCAAACTGAGGGAATTGCGGCGGCCAGGCCAGACGGCGGATCACCTGCGTCGCCTCGCCCGGAACCTCGGCGGCGTCGATACCGAGCAGGGCCACCGGGAGCGTCGGGTTCCAGGCGTGGATTTCGTTCAGCAGACTGGCGAGGGGTCGACCCTCGCAGCGCCCCACCAGCGCCGCCAGAACGCCGGTGGCATCCACCCGCTCGCGCCAGGCCTCCATGCCCGCGACCTGCGGACGGCACTCCATGAAGTCCAGGATGACCTCGAGTTGCGCGGCCTGTTGTGGATCTTCCGTGATGATCAGGATGTCGTTCTGCGGTCCCTGAAACGCCTCTTCCGTCAACATTTCACCGGGTTCGATGGACGTCATGACTCCGCCAGTCGGTAGGTTTGGGTCGGTGGATGGCTCGAATATTCGTCATGCATCCGTCGCTCGGCCGGCGATGCGGATACAAGGCGTCAATGTTCCAACGCACTCTACGGCAAATTCTCGAACTTTGGAACGGCCAGTCAACTTTCTGACTGCGTCAGCCCTCGTCACGGTCCTGCCGGCGCTGTGCGACCGAACGCCGGTGGCGACGAAAAACGATTTTCTCCAGCACATCCCGCACGCTGGCCGACAACCCCACGAAACCGACGGTGACCCATGCGCCGTCCTCTTCGTCGCCGCGCTCGACCGCCGTCACCTCGCCGAACAACTGCAAGGGCCGCGGGTAGGCGGGATACAGGTACAGCGCGAGTTCCAGCATCTGTCCCGGCACGGGTGTCTCGTCCGTCTCCGGCCAGCGCAGGCCGCCGCCCGAAAAACGCACCGGCCGCGGCTCCGGCATGCCGATCTCCTGCCGCAGCACCTGACTCACCAGTTCCAACAGCAGATTGACCTTGGATTCGATACGGCTCAGTTCCAGCGCAACGTCGGAGAGATCCTCGGCCAGGCGGTTCTGGTGATCGTCCAGCGTCACCAAAAACCGCATCAGCACCTCGTTGCCCTCGTTGACGCGCAACAACACGCCCTCCTCGGGCCGCCCCGGCACGGTCTGCCAGCGCAGCGGGAGCACGTCCTCGCAAGCCAGACCACCTCCCGGCAGTTCACCTTGAGCCAACTGTGACGTCATGCGCGGATAATTTCATATGTTGATTGAGAAATCAAACATAACTCATTGATTATCTGTAGCACAAAGATGAAAACAGGCAAGCCGCAGCAGGCATTGCCAAGTGTTAGAGCGCAAGGCGGTGAATGGGGGAAATGCCGTAGGAGCGCCAGCAGGCGCGACAAGGTAGGCACTGCGTCAAAACCTCGTCATCGCGCCTGCCGGCGCTCCCACGAGGTCGGGTTCAGACGACCTTGAGCACCGCGCCGAGCAGGTGGCGCACTTCGGAGAGACTGGCGGCGATGTTGGCGTTTACTTCTTCCATCGTGATCTCGCCCTCGCCGCGACCGGCGGCCCAGTTGGCGACCACGGCACAGGAGGCGTAACACAGGCCGAGTTCGCGTGCGAGCGCGGTCTCGGGCATGCCGGTCATGCCGACGATGTCGCAGCCGTCGCGTTCCAGGCGGTCGATCTCGGCCGTCGATTCGAGGCGCGGCCCCTGCATCGCGGCATAGGTGCCGCGGTCGCAGATGTCGAGGCCGATGTCGCGTGCGACCCGCACCAGCGTCTCGCGCAATTCGCGGCAGTAGGGTTCGGTGAAATCCACGTGCGTGACGTGACTCAGATCTTCCTCGAAGAAGGTATGGGCGCGCGCCCAGGTGTAGTCGATGATCTGGTCCGGAATGACGATGCGGCGCGGCCGCATCTCGCCCGTGATGCCGCCCACCGCCGCGACCGCGATCACGCGATGCACGCCGATGTTCTTCAGCGCCCAGATGTTGGCGCGGTAGTTCACCCGGTGCGGCGGGATGGTGTGGCTGTAGCCGTGGCGGGCCAGGAACACGATGTCGCGGCCGTTCAGCACGCCGTGCGTGAGCGGGCCGGAGGGTTCGCCGAAGGGCGTGTGCATCACCTCGCGGTGGGTGATCTCCAGCCCTTCCAGCGAGTACAGGCCGGTGCCGCCGATGATGCCGATGCGTGATTCGCTCATGTCTTCAAAGACCTTTCACGGCGTAGATGCCGGGTGCGTTGCGCAGATATTCGCGATAGTCCATGCCGTAGCCGAAGACGTAGCGGTCCGGAACGGTAAGGCCGATGAACTCCGCCGTGGCATGCGGGTTGCGGCGGTCGTGCAGCTTCTCGACCAGCACCGCGCACAGCACCTCGCGCGCGCCCTGCTCGCGGCAGTGTTCGAGAATGCCGGCCAGCGTGTGGCCTTCGTCGAGGATGTCGTCGACCACCAGCACGCTGCGGCCGGCGAGCGCCACCCGCGGATGGGCCAGCCAGTGCAGCTCGTCGCCGCCGCGGGTGGCGCCGCGATAGCGCGTGGCGTGCAGGTAGTCGAGTTGAAGCGGGAAATGCAGTCGCGTGAGCAGATGACCGGCGGCGACCACGCCGCCGGTCAGCACGCACAGGACGAGCGGATTGCTGTCGCCCAGGCGCGCCGTGATGTCGGCCGCCATGCGATCGAGCGCGGCCTGCACCGCGGATTCGTCGTGCAGGCAATCGGCCTCCGCCAGCACGCTGGCGGCTTCTTGCGGTGTCGCCGTCATGATCGCGCCGCCGGTCAGTAGGTGAAGGTGACGGTATCGTCGTCCATCGCCTCGCTGATGACGTAGGCGCCGCCGACGGTTTCCTCGATCTCGGGAATCAGGTCGTTGCCCCACAGGTCCAGCGTGGGCGTGCAGACCTTGAACTTCACGCCGGCCTCGTGGGCGTCCTTGATGAAGTCGTAGACCGACTTGCTGCTGCCTTCCTGCACGAACAGGTTTTCGGCCACGCCCTTCTTGGCCAGCTCGCCGGCACGGCCGGTCAGGATGACCTCGACCTCGTATTCCATCGCCGCGGCGACGGTGGCCTGGAAGAACGGCGCACCGAGTTCCGATGGGTTGGAGGGATCGGTGTTGACCATCACGATCATGAGCTTGTCGGCCATGGCGCAGTCTCTCTGGATGGGATCAGGATGAAGGAAAGCATGGGCCTTCCCGGGACGCGTAAAAACCCCCGCATTATAGCCCGGCCTGATGCGGCACACTTCTCAACCGACGCCGGGGATGCCATCATTTTCCGGCCATCCCGCCCGGCCACTCGTCCCCAGGGAAACGAACGCACATGAGCCTCGCACCTGTAGACCGGGAACAACTGGACATCGGCACGCCGCTGCCGTGGAGCCTGTTCGATCCGCAGCAGAACCCGATCCTGGCGCGCGGCGAGGTGATCCGCAACCCCGAACACCTGCTCGCGATCCTCGAACGCTCGCCCTGCCGCGACAGCTCGGAGGACGCCGCGCCCGACCCCGAACCCCTGGTGGAAGGGAACTGGGGCGACGACGAGACGCCGCCCGACACGGACCAGACGGGCGAGACCTCGTTTCCGTTCGAGGAAATGCGCCTGAAGGTGGGCGACCGCCTGCAACTCCAGCCACCCCACCACCTGTCGACGGAGCGCTTCATCGTCAAGCTGGTCGGCTACGTCACCAACACCAGCCTGCTGGTCACCGCGCCCTACGTCAACGGCCTGCGCCTGCCGCTGCTCGGCAACGAGAAAATCGTGCTGCGGGCCTTCACAGCGCAGAATGCGTTCGCGTTCAGCGGCGTCATCAACAAGATCTGCAAGCTGCCGTTCGATTATCTGCACCTGTCGTTTCCGACCGAGATCCGCGGCGCGGTCGTGCGCAAGGCACCGCGCGTCAACACGCGCATCATCGCGACCATCGCCAACGTCAGCCGCGACGACGCCAGCCAGAACGCACCCGGCATCGTCGCCAACATCAGCGCCTCCGGCGCGCGCGTGGATGCAAGACAGAAACTGGGCGAGGTGGGCGACGACCTCAAGCTGTTCTTCCGCATCCATCTGCACGACATCGCCACTTACCTCTCGACCGACGCCGTCATTCGCAGCCTCTTCGTCGACGACCCGGCCGCGGGCGGTGAATCATCGCTGATCCATCACGGCCTGGAGTTCAAGGACCTGCAACCCAACGAGGGCATGATCCTGAAAAGCTTCATCTACCAGCAGATGATCGAACGGCCGGGCGCATTGATCTGACTACGGGAACCGCGCCCGCTGATCTGATATCCCGGACGTAGGTCAGGTTGCGCGAGAGCGCTGCCTGACGGCCCATGCCGATCAGCTCCCACGGGCTTGCCTCATCCGTATCTCAGACAAGTCCCTCCAGCTCATCCGCCACCCGCCCGGTCGCCGCCCTGCCTTCCTCTATCGCCTCCGTGGCGCGATGGAATTCCAGCAGCCCGATGCGCGCCAGCCGCGGCGTGATGAGCACGTCCGGCGGATCGCCCGCCATGCGGCTGCGCGAGATGCGCACCGACATGATGTTCACCGTGCGCGCCATCACCTCGACGATCGAGGGCAAGGCATCCTCGCCCGCCTCGTCGCTCGGCCACAGGCGATCCAGAAGACCGCTCAGCCGGTCCACCAGCCCTTCGTCTTCGACTTCCTTGCGTTGCCTGCCGTACGCCTCTCCAGGCTTTGGCATCGGATGCCGCGCCATGATGTCGGTATTGAGGTCGACCGCGATCACCACGTCCGCGCCCATCGCGCGGCACAGCGACACCGGCACCGGATTGACCAGGCCGCCGTCCACCAGCAGACGCCCTTCCTGCTGCACCGGCGTAAACAGACCCGGCAACGCGATCGACGCGCGCACGGCGTCCAGGATCGGACCATGACGCAGCCAGACCTCGTTGCCGGTGGAGAGGTTGGTCGCCGCCGCGCCGAAGGGTTTGCGGCAATCCTCGATGCGCTTCTCGCTGATACCCTCGCGCAGGAAGCCCATCAGACGCTCGCCGCCGATCAGGCCGCCGCCGGTGAGACGAAAATCCATCAAGGCCACCACGTCCTGCCACTTGAGCCCGCGCACCCATTGTTCGAGCACCTTCAGATGGCCGGTCGCCAGCGCGGCGCCGACCAGCGCGCCGATGGAAGTGCCGGACACGACATCCGGCACGATGCCCTGCTGCTCCAATGCGCGGATGACGCCGATGTGGGCCCAGCCGCGCGCCGATCCGCTGCCGAGTGCCAGACCGATGACCGGACGGTGCGCCATCGCTCAGGCCCTGTCCCCGGCGGCCGCCGACTCGACGTGCACCCCCTCCGGCACGTGCAGCGTGCGGGTCGGGAAGGCGATCTCGGCGCCGTGCGATGCGATGATGTCCGCGATCTTCAACAGCACGTCTTCCTTGATCTCGTGGAAACGCACCCACTGCGTGGTCTTGGTGAAGGTGTAGACGAAGAAGTCGAGCGACGAGTCGTTGAAGGCGTTGAAGTTGACGATCATGGTCTGCGCCGTGTCGATCTCCGGATGCGCCGCCAGCATCGCCTTCACGTCGGCGGTGATGGCGGCCATCTTGCCGATGTCGTCGTAGCGGATGCCGATGGTCTCGTAGATGCGCCGGTTGGTCATGCGCGACGGGTTCTCGACCGTGATGCTGGTGAAGACCGCGTTCGGCACGTAGATCGGGCGTTTGTCGAAACGGCGGATGCGCGTCAGGCGCCAGCCGATGTCCTCCACCGTACCCTCGATCTCCTTGTCGGGCGAACGGATCCAGTCACCGACTGCGAACGGGCGGTCGAGATAGATCATCAGGCCGCCGAAGAAATTGGCCAGCAGGTCCTTGGCCGCGAAACCAACCGCGATGCCGCCGATGCCACCGAAGGCCAGCACGCCGGAAATACTGATGCCTAGCGATTGCAGCGCCACCAGCGCGGCGGTAATGAGCACCGACACGCGCACCAGCTTGCCGACGGCGTTGACGGTGGTGAGATCGACCGGCTTGCCGGCTTGCAGCCGCCGCTCGACCATGGCCGTTTCCATGTTGCGCGCGAGGCGGAACAGGAACCAGGCCAGAGCCGCGATCACGCCGACCGTGCGCACCGGATTCACCGCCTCGAAGATCGGCGCGTCGGCCTGGATGCCGACCATGTCGGCGGCGAAGGTAATGCCGACGATCCACACCAGCACGCGCAGCGGCGGATTGGCGGCCTTGACGGCGGCCTCGTCCCAGGGGTTCTCGGTCTGCTCGCTGCGTCTGGTCAGGTGGTGCAGAAGGCGTCCAAACAAAAAGTTGAGGATCATGACGCCGAGCACCACCACGAACACCTGTGTGATGAGCACGGCGGTGGCGTAGTCGATGCCGACGGCGGCGGCGATTTGTTCGATCAGGTTCATGGTCGTTGGCGGGTTGTCGTCGTCGGATTCCGGTCAGACGCCGAGTTCGAGCCACGGCGAATCGTCGAGTTCGTTCATGCGTTGCGCGGCCTGCACCCAGCGTTCGCTCTCGCGCAGTTCGCCCATCGGTTGCCCCTTGCGTCCGTGCATGCGCGCCAGCCGTGCACCGGCGACCGGGTTGTCGTAGGGTCCGATGCCGTCCAGCACCTCGCGCGCGCCTTCCGGGTGATTGCACACCAGCACCATGTCGCAGCCGGCATGCAACGCGGCGCGCGCACGTTCGGCGTAACCGCCGGCGGCGGTCGCGCCGCCCATGCTGAGATCGTCGCTGAAGATCACGCCGCTGAAGCCGAGCCGGTCGCGCAATACGCCTTGCAGCCAGAAGGCGGAAAATCCAGC
>JAQVJI010000013.1 GCA_028695255.1 Chromatiales bacterium
CTGGTGCGTCCGGAGGACGTGAACTTCATGGCCAAGTACGGCCGCGGCCTGATCTGCCTCACGCTCACGCGCGAGCGCTGCCGCCAGCTCAACCTGCCGCTGATGGTCGGCGACACCAACGACAAGCACGCCACCAACTTCACGGTCTCGATCGAGGCGGCCGAGGGCGTTACCACCGGTATTTCGGCCTACGACCGCGCGCACACCATTCGCACGGCGGTGAAGCCGGACGCGGTCGCCTCCGACATCGTGCAGCCGGGTCATGTGTTCCCGCTCATGGCGCAGGCGGGCGGCGTGCTGGTGCGCGCGGGCCACACCGAGGCCGGTTGCGACTACGCACGCCTGGCCGGCTTCGAGCCCTCGGCCGTGATCGTCGAGATCCTGAACGAAGACGGCACCATGGCGCGCCGTCCCGACCTCGAGATCTTCGCCGAGAAGCACGGCCTCAAGATCGGCAGCATCGAGGACCTGATCCGCTACCGCACGCAGAACGAGCAGACGGTGCAGCGCGTGGCGGAATGCGAGTTCCCGACCGAGTTCGGACCGTTCCGTCTCTGTGCCTACGAAGACGTCGTCGACAAGGGTCTGCATTTCGCGCTGGTGCGCGGCGAGGTCGGCGGCGATGCGCCGACGCTGGTGCGCGTGCATCTCGAAAACCTCATGTGCGACGTGCTGGCCTACAACGCCGGCGATTGCGGCTGGCCGCTGCGCGACGCGCTCAAGCGCATCGCCGGCGAGGGCAGCGGCGTCGTCGTGCTGATTCGCAAACAGGAATCGTCGCGCGACCTGGTGCGCCGCCTGCGCGAGATCGGGCTGCGCGGCGGCCAGACCGCCGAACGCCACGCCGCACCGGCCGACCTGCGCACCCACGGCATCGGCGCGCAGATCCTGCGCGACCTCGGCATCCATCGCATGCGCCTGATGAGCGCGCCCAAACGTTTCCACGGTCTCGGCGGCTTCGGCCTCGAAGTGGTGGAGTACGTTTGACACGGACGGTAGGAGCGCCGGCAGGCGCGATGAGCGCGGCACGGGCGCCAACCCTCGTCGTCGCGCCTGCCGGCGCTCCTGCGGTGACGACAGGGCTTGCGGTAAAGTAAACAATTCCCCGTTCATAACCACGGATTCAGACCCATGACCGACATCAAGACCATCGAAGGCGACTTCACCTCCGCCGCCGACGCCCGCTTCGGCATCGTGCTCGCACGCTTCAACGGTTTCATCGTCGAACGTCTGCTGGAAGGCGCGGTGGATACCCTGCGCCGTCACGGCGTGAAGGACGCGAACATGGAGATCGTGCGCGTACCCGGTGCCTTCGAACTGCCGCTGGCGGTCAAGGCGATGGCCGACCGCGGTTACGACGGCATCATCGCCCTCGGCTGCGTGATCCGCGGTGCCACGCCGCACTTCGATTACGTCGCCGGCGAAAGCGCCAAGGGTCTGGCCGGCATCTCGCTCGCGCACCAATTGCCGGTGTCCTTCGGCGTGCTCACCACGGATTCGATCGAACAGGCGATCGAACGCGCCGGCACCAAGGCCGGCAACAAGGGCGTCGATGCCGCGATGTCGGTGCTCGAAATGGTCGGCCTGATGCGCAAGCTCAAGTCCTGATGCGGGTGAGTGTCATCGCGTGACCCATAAACCCGACGACCCGCGCCGCCTCGCCCACGCACGGCGGCGTTCGCGCCGCCTCGCCATGCAGGCGCTGTATCAATGGCAACTCACGGGCTATGACCCGAAGGACATCCTGTCGCAGTTCAAGGAAGACGAGGACTACGGCAAGTGCGATGGAGAGTACTTTCGTGATCTGCTGATGCAGATCACGGCCGATGCACCCGCGCTCGATGCGCTGCTCGAACCGCACCTCGAGCGGCCGATGGATCGCGTCGATCCGGTCGAGGCCGCGATCCTGCGCGTTGCCGCCTATGAGCTGCGCTCGCGCCTGGATGTGCCCTATCGCGTGGTGCTGAACGAGGCCATCGATCTGGCCAAGAAATTCGGTGCCGACCAGTCGCACAAGTTCGTCAATTCCGCCCTCGACCGTGTCGCGCAGCAATTGCGCAGGCTGGAGATGGGCTGAACCTGCCCATCTTCCATCCCGCAGTATCCTTCCGTGCGCAGGTCACGCAGCTTCTCAGCGTGACCTGCGGACCCTCCGACGCCGGTTTGACGCGGTCCAAGGTCGCGTCTAGACTTCGTTTATACATCTACCGATCGGAAGTTCCGCCATGCCTGAAGCCATCCTCGACATCAAGCAATGGGGCAACAACCTGGGCGTCCGCCTCCCGGCCGCCGTGGCGAGGGCCGCGCACCTGCGCGTCGACCAGCGGGTACGTATTTCGGTCGAAGACAACCGGGTGGTCATCACGCCCGTGACCGAGGCGCCGCTCACGCTCGAACAGCGCCTGGCGTTGTTCGATCCGTCAAGGCACGGCGGCGAGACCATGCCGACGCATCCCGAGGGAGCGGAACGATGGTAGGCAGGTCGCGTGTCCGGGCCGGATGGGTGCCGGACCGGCAGGAGATCATCTGGATCGACTGCAACCCGCAGGCCGGGCGCGAGATGCGCGACCCTCACCCCTTTCTGGTCCTCTCGCCACGCGCCTTCAATGAGCGCACCTCGCTGGTCATCGGTCTGCCCATGACCACCGCCGCATACAATGCCGACAATCCCTTCGCGGTCGCCGTCGGCCATGCCAGGGGATCGAAGGCGGGTAAGCCCAGTTACGTGCTCTGTCATCAACCCAAGTCCTTCGACTGGCGCATGCGCGGCGCCAGGCCGCATCCGCTGAAACGCTTGTCGGACGTGTTGTTTGCGGAGGTCCGCGAGAGACTCAATCAGATCGTGCAGCTGGTTTCATAGCACTTTCCGTGCAATGACCTCACGCTGCCGGGCAGGCTGCGCGACCGGGTCCGGCGTCTGTGCACCGGTCATGTCGAGTGCCGCCGCTTCCGCGACGCGGATGCCGTCGATCGCCGCGGAGAGGATGCCGCCCGCGTAGCCGGCACCCTCGCCGGCGGGGTAGAGCCCGCGCGTGTTGATGCTTTGCAGGCTGTCGTCGCGCCGGATGCGGATGGGCGAGGAGGTGCGCGTCTCGACGCCGGTGAGCAGGGCGTCGGCCATCGCGAAGCCGCGTATCTGGCGTTCGAAGGCGGGGAGCGCCTCGCGCAGGGCCTCGACCACGAAGTCCGGCAGGCAGGTCGCGAGGTCGGTCATGCGTACGCCGGGCGTGTAGGAGGCCTCCACTTCGCCCGCCGATTCTGACGGACGTCCGGCGAGGAAATCGCCGACGCGCTGCGCGGGTGCGCGGTAGTCGCCGCCGCCGGCCTCGAAGGCGCGTGATTCCCAATGGTGCTGGAAGTCGATGCCGGCGAGCGGGTCGCCGGGATAGTCCCGTTCCGGATCGACGTCGACGACGATGGCGCTGTTGGCGTTGCGCTCGTTGCGCGAATACTGACTCATGCCGTTGGTGACGACGCAGCCGGTCTCGGAGGTCGCGGCGACGACGGTGCCGCCGGGGCACATGCAGAACGAGTAGGCCGTGCGGCCGTTCTTGCAGTGATGCACGAGACGATAATCGGCCGCGCCGAGCAGCGGATGACCGGCGCGGGGACCGAAGCGCGCGCGGTCGATGAGCGATTGCGGATGTTCGATGCGCAGGCCGATCGAGAACGGCTTGGCCTCGATGTACACGCCGCGTGCGTGCAGGGCGCGGAAGCTGTCGCGCGCGCTGTGACCGACGGCGAGGACGACGTGATCGGCGGCGAGGCATTCGCCGTTCGACAGACGCAGGCCGCGCATCTTCCCGTCGACGACGTCGAAGTCCTCGACCCTGGTTTGAAAACGGATCTCGCCACCCAGCGCCTCGATCTTCGTGCGCATTTTCTCGACCATCGATACCAGCCGGAAGGTGCCGATGTGCGGCTTGCTGACGTAGAGGATCTCCTCCGGTGCACCGGCGGCGACGAACTCGCTCAGTACCTTGCGGCCGAGATGCCGCGGATCCTTGACCTGGCTGTAGAGCTTGCCGTCGGAGAAGGTGCCGGCGCCGCCCTCGCCGAACTGCACGTTGGATTCGGGATTCAGTTGCGACTGGCGCCACAGCGCCCAGGTGTCCTTGGTGCGTTCGCGCACCGCCTTGCCGCGTTCGAGCACGATCGGGCGAAAGCCCATCTCGGCCAGGATCAGCGCGGCGAAGATGCCGCAGGGGCCGAAACCGATCACCACCGGGCGGCTGGCGAGTGTTGCCGGCGCCTGTGTGACAGGGTGGTACGTCATGTCCGGCGTCTGCGTGACATGCCGGTCGTCGCTGAATCGCGCGAGCACGGACGCCTCGTCGCGCAGCGCGACGTCGAGCGTGTAGACGAGACGGATGTCGGAGCGCTTGCGCGCGTCGTGGCCGCGGCGGAACAGCTTGAATTCCAGCAGTTCGTCGTCGGCGATGCCGAGGCGTTCGAGCACGGCGGCCCTGAGTGCTTCCGGCGGATGATCGAGCGGCAGACGGATTTCGGTCAGTCGGAGCATGGCGGGTATCGGTGGAGGCGAGGGTGGGAGCGTGCGGGAGCGGCTCCGCCGCGATCGGGTTCGGCACATGGTCCGTTGTCGCGGCGGAGCCGCTCCCACATGCGTCCACAGCCGGGGTGATGGTGCGCCATTGTAGCCTCCGGTGCCCGGACCGGCGAGAATGGCGGCATGTGAGAGATCGGAGACGCATCGGATGTCCAGTTCCCTGCAAGAACAACTGCTCAAGGCCGGTCTGGTCGATGAACAGCGCCTGCGCAAGGCGCGTCAGGAACAGCGCAAGCCCAAGGGGCCGAAGCCGCCGAAGAAGGCGCCGCGGGTCGACGAGCGTGCCGAGCAGGCGCGCAGGCTCCAGGCCGAGAAGGCCGAGCGCGACCGCGAACTGAATCGTCAGCGCGAGGAGGCGGCGGCGCGCAAGGCGCTCAATGCGCAGATCCGCCAGATGGTCGAGGCCAGCCGCCTGCCGAAGGGCGAGGGCGATCTGACCTACAACTTCGTCGACGGGCAGAAGATTCGGCGCATCCACGTCACGCCCGAGGTGCATGCGCGGCTGGTGCAGGGTGGTGCCGGCATCGTCAAGCTGGACGGACGCTACGAAGTGGTGCCGGCCGAGGTGGCGGAGAAGATCCGTGAGCGCGATGCGAATCGGGTGGTCGGCGGCGGTGCGCCTGCGGTCGCCAGCGAGGAGGATGACGCCTACGCGAAGTTCAAGGTGCCGGACGATCTGATGTGGTGACCTGATCCGGCATTCCCCGGGTTTCGCTGCGCTTCATCCAGGCTACCCGCGCCGCCGGCCGGGATGGATGCTGCCGAGCATTGCCGGCCCACTGGCACCGGTGACCTCGGGCAGGTTGCCGGGCAGGCCGCGGAGCGTCTGACGCGCCAGCCAGGCGAAGGCGACGGCCTCCACCCAATCCGGGTCGAGGCCGGCCTGGGCGGTCGACATGACGTGCATGCCGGGCAGGCATTCGCGCAGGCGCTGCAACAGCGTGCGGTTGTGCGCGCCGCCGCCGCAGACCAGCAATTCCCCGTGACCGGCGGCGTGGCGTTCGATCGCCTGCGCGATGCTGCGCGCGGTCAGTTCCAGCAGGCTGCGCTGCACGCATTCGGACGCGAGCGTACGGCCTTCGAGATGCCGTTCCAGCCAGGTGCGGCTGAAGTGTTCTGGTCCGGTGCTCTTGGGCGGCGGCAGCGCGAACCAGGGATCGGCCAGCATCGCCTCGACCAGTTCCGCATCGGCCGTGCCGGTGGCGGCCCAAGTACCGCCCTTGTCGTAGTCGCGACCGAGCTGCCGGCGCGTCCACAGGTCCATCAGCGTATTGCCGGGCCCGGTGTCGAAACCGGTCACCGGATGGCTGTCGTCCGCCGGCAACAGCGTGACGTTGGCGATGCCGCCGACGTTGAGCACGACGCGGTCCATGTCGCTGCTGCGAAACAACGCTGCATGCAGGGCCGGTACCAGTGGCGCGCCCTGCCCGCCGACGGCGATGTCGCGCGGGCGGAAATCGGCCACGGTGGTGATGCCGGTGCGTGCGGCGATGACGTGGGGGTTGCCGATCTGGAGCGTGAAGGGCGGCGTTGCCTCCGGACGGTGGCGCACGGTCTGGCCGTGGCTGCCGATCGCGAGCACGGCCACGGCGGGGATGCCGGCCTTGTCGACGACCGCGAGTGCGGCCTCGGCGAACAGCTCGCCGGTGAGGACGTCGAGCGCGCCGTACTCGTCGAGATCGCCGCGCCAGGCCGGGTCGGCCAGCGCGCGCAGGCGTCGTTGCAGGTCTTCGGGGATGGGGTGGGCGAGGGCTGCCAGCAGTTGCGGTCTTGCCGGCGTGAGATCGACCAGCGCGGCGTCGACGGCATCCATGCTCGTGCCGGAGATCAGACCGATGTAGAACGCCCGCCCTGGCATGGTTGCGGACTCAGTTCGCCGCCGCCACCTGGAAGCGCTGGAACAGGTCGAGCTGGGCGACGAGCGGCGCGGTACGGGCCTTGTACTCCGCGATCTGCGCCTTCGGCAGCGGTTCGGCGCCGGGCAGCTTAACGGTCAGCGGATCCTTGTGTACGCCGTTGACGTGGAATTCGTAGTGCAGGTGTGGGCCGGTGGCCATGCCGGTCATGCCGATGTAGCCGATGATCTGGCCTTGGTTGACGCGCGAGCCGACCGCCGTGCTCTTGCCGAAGCGGGACATGTGGGCGTACAGCGTGCGGTAGCGTTCGCCGTGCTGGATGATGACGACGTTGCCGTAGCCACCCTTCTTGCCGCGAAACACGATGCGTCCGTCGCCGGCGGAGCGGATGGGCGTGCCGGTCGGGGCCGCATAATCGACGCCCTTGTGCTGGCGCATGGTGGACAGCACCGGATGACGGCGCGCACCGAAGCGCGACGAGATGCGGCTGAACTCCACCGGCGTGCGCAGGAAGGCCTTGCGCATGGCAAGGCCGTCCGGGTTGTAGTAGTTGCTGCGCCCGTCCGGCGTGGTGTAGCGCAGCGCGCGATAGGTCCGTCCCTGGTTGACGAACTCGGCAGCGATGATCGGTCCGTCGTTCAGGCGCTCGCCGTTCTGGTACTGCTCTTCGTAGATCACCGTGAAGCGGTCGCCGCGGCGGATGTCGAGGGCGAAATCGACGTCCCAGCCGAAGATCGCGGCGAGTTCCATGATCAGCTTGTCGGACAGCCCCGCTTCCTGCCCGGCCAGGAACAGCGAATGCTCGATCACGCCGATGGCGTGCTTGATGCGCGTCTGTACCTCGATGGATTCGTTGCGCGCCTGGAACCCGTCGTCCGTGCGGATGATCACGAGTCGTTCGCGCGGGTTCGGTTCGTAGGTCAGCTCGGCCAGACCGTCTCCGTCCTTGCGTACGCCGATGCGCTGGCCGGGATGGATCGAACGCAGGTCGGCGACGCTCTTGCCGAGTGCGAGCACGGCCGGCAATTGGCGGTGGATTTCCAGGCGGCTGAAGATCGACGACAGGGTGTCGCCGCGACGAACGGTAATCTCCTCCCAGGTCACGCCGCTGTCCTGTGCCAGCAGTGCGGCAGGGGCGACACGGACCGGTTCCGGCAGCGGCAGCGCGATCTGGATGCGGCCGCGCTCCATGTCCTGGACCGAGGCGTCGATGACCTGGGTCAGGGCGACGACCTCGACGGCCGGTTCGTGGGTGCGGGCCAGGACGACGCTGAGGACGATCAGGCCGAGAATCAGGAATGCCGCGCGGAGGCGCCAATGGTGGGGCAGGCTGAGGGCGGATGAGGGATGCGTCGCCTTGTCGTTCAGGTTACGCATGAAAGATGAGCGATAATTCACGAATCCACCACCAGTTTTAGTTCGCTGGGACTAACCATAGTCCGCTCTGGGACATTGGTCAAATACTCGGCAAAATACCGCTTCCGTTGTGGGATCGCCGTCGGATGGCGTCATAGGGTGGCCTGTTCGCGGTCGATGTGCAAGCGGAAACCATGGGGCGTGGTTTGGACTCTCGTAGGAGCCCGGTCCTCCGGGCGATTGGCCGGTGAGATCGGTGGAGGACTCGGCGATATCCAGCATTGATGGACGCCATTGCCTGGAGGGCCGGGCAGCCCTTTTTCAACATCACTGTTAGAATCGCCCGAATTCCCCGCCCAGCCCGGATATATTGAAGCGGCGACGAAATGTTTTCCCGCGAATGACAGAAGATTTGACTCGCGGAGCCGCTGTCGGAGCAGTAATCGCCGCTTCGATATCCCAAAAATACGTTTGTTTGTTATTGATCCGGCGACAACGGCGCAGGCTGGAGGTCACGGCTCCCATCCTTGGGGCCATGCGTTTGTTCAAACATGTTGTCGCCGGATCAATAACGCCCGGAATCAGGTACGAATCGTCGATGCTGAAGCGCATGTTCGATGTGGTGGTCGCCGCTATGGTGCTGTTGCTGCTGTCGCCGCTGATCCTGGTGGTGGCGCTGCTGGTGCGCATCGAACTCGGGTCGCCGGTATTCTTCCGTCAGCCGCGCCCCGGTCTGCATGGCCGGCCATTCGTGCTCTACAAGTTCCGCAGCATGCGCGACGCGATGGGTCCCGATGGCGAGCTGCTGCCGGATGGGCAACGCCTGACGCGTTTCGGCCGCTTTTTGCGCGCCTCGACGCTGGATGAACTGCCTGAACTGTTCAACGTCCTCAAGGGCGACATGAGTCTGGTCGGTCCACGGCCGCTGCTGATGGAATACCTGCCGCTGTACGATACCGAGCAGGCGCGCCGGCATGAAGTGCGGCCGGGCCTGACGGGCTGGGCACAGGTGAACGGCCGTAACGCGCTCGACTGGGACGAGCGGTTTCGTCATGACGTCTGGTATGTCGACAACCGCTCTTTTCTGCTCGATCTCAGGATACTGTTCATGAGCGTCGTCAGGGTGCTGCGCGCCGAAGGCATCAGCCAGCCGGGACACGCGACGATGGAACGTTTCCGCGGAGGCGATCGATGAGCGAGTTGTTGATTCTCGGTGCCGGCGGTCATGGCAAGGTGGTGGCCGAGGCTGCGCGTGACGGCGGCGATTGGCGGCGCATCGCCTTCCTCGACGACCGCCATCCCGATCTCGATCACGTGCTGGACTGGCCGGTGCTGGGCCGCTGCGAGGATGCGGCCGATCTGCGCGCTGACTTTACCCACGCAGCGGTGGCGATCGGCGATGCCGGCTTGCGTCTGGCCTGGCTGGAGCGTCTGGCGGCGCTCGGGTATCGGCTCGATCCGATCGTGCACCCGAGTGCCAGCATCAGCCGTTCGGCGCGGCTCGACGCCGGCGTGGTGGTGCTCGCGCAGGCGGCGATCAATGCCGGCACGATCGTCGGGCGCGGCAGCATCGTCAATACCGGCGCCAGCGTCGATCACGACTGCCTGCTGGGCGAGGGCGTGCACGTCTGTCCCGGCGCACGGATCGCCGGCGAGGTGCGGATCGGCGATGGGAGCTGGATCGGCATCGGTGCCAGCGTCGTCCAGTGTCTGACGATCGGTCGGGGCGTCACGGTCGGTGCCGGCGCGGCAGTCATCGCCGACGTCGCGGATGGGCTCACCGTGGTCGGCGTGCCGGCGCGGGAGCTGCGGTCGTCATGAACCAGAACCTCGCCATCGACGGCGGCACGCCCGTGCGTAACGAAGCCTGGCCGTCCTGGCCGCAGTTCGATGCGGCGCAGCGTGCGGTGGTCGATCGCGTTCTCGAAAGCGGTCGCGTCAATTACTGGACCGGTGGCGAGGGGCGTGCCTTGGAACGCGAGTTCGCGGCGTATTGCGGCGTGCCGCATGCGGTGGCGCTCATGAACGGCACGGTGGCGCTGGAGGCGGCGCTGGCTGCACTCGGCGTCGGCGCGGGCGACGAGGTGATCGTGCCGGCGCGCACCTTCATCGCGAGCGCGAGCGCGGTGGTCGCGCGTGGCGCGGTGCCGGTGATCTGCGACGTCGACGCCGACAGCCAGACGCTCACGGCCGACACCGTCGCGCCGCTCGTCGGTCCACGCACGCGTTGCATCATCGCCGTGCATCTTGCCGGCTGGCCCTGTCCGATGGACGAGCTGATGCAGCTCTCGAATGCGCATGGCCTGGGTGTGATCGAGGACTGCGCGCAGGCGCACGGCGCCACGCTTTCCAGGCGCGCGGTCGGTTCGCTCGGTCACGTCGCCGCGTTCTCGTTCTGTCAGGACAAGATCATGACCACCGGCGGCGAGGGCGGCATGCTGACCACCCGCGACGAGGCCGTGTGGCGTCACGTCTGGTCGCTCAAGGATCACGGCAAGGATCACGATGCCGTGCACGCGCCGCACGACGGCAATGGCTTCCGCTGGCTGCATCACGACTTCGGCACCAACTGGCGCATGACCGAGATGCAGGCCGCGATCGGCCGCGTGCAACTGGACCTGCTGCCGGACTGGCTCGACACGCGGCGCCGGCACGCCGCCGCGCTCGATGCCGGACTCGCCGACTGCGCGGCGCTGCGGCTGGCGTCACCGCCGCCTGAGGTCGGCCACGCGCGCTACAAGTACTACGCCTTCCTGCGCCCCGAGACATTGAAGAACGGTTGGGACCGCGATCGCGTGCTGGCGGCGATCAACGCCGAGGGCGTGCCGGCGCAGAGCGGCAGTTGCAGCGAGATCTATCTCGAACAGGCATTTGCGCGGCGTGGTTTCGGTCCCGCCGCGCGCCTGCCGGTGGCGCGCCGGCTCGGCGAGACCAGCCTCATGCTCCAGGTACACCCGACGCTGGACGAGATCGCCATCGACGCCGCCGTGCGCGCGGTGCGCAAGGTGCTGAAGGCCGCGACGCGATGACCGGCGGCGTGCGAC
Source organism: Chromatiales bacterium (assembly GCA_028695255.1). Taxonomy (GTDB): domain Bacteria; phylum Pseudomonadota; class Gammaproteobacteria; order Ectothiorhodospirales; family Ectothiorhodospiraceae; genus JAQVJI01. The sequence continues at coordinate 10,824 of JAQVJI010000013.1, forward strand.
GGTCGCTGGTCATCGCACCGTTCATCAATCCGGATGCGCCCTCCTGTCGTCCTTCGCTCGCCGTGCGCGCGCTCGCGCGCTTGGGTCCGGTCGACGTGCTGACCACGGGCTTCGATCACTTCCGCAAGCACCACAAGGACGGGCAGGGCGTGGCCGGCGCCGACCGCGTGGCGTGCATCTCCGTGCCGGGTTATCGCGCCAACGCAGGTCCCGCACGTTTTCTGTCGCATCTCGTGTTCGCGCTCGGCGCCGCACGCTGGTATCGCGCGCGCCGGGAAAGCTACGATCTCGTGTACGCGACGAGCCCGCTGAGTTTCGCCGCGTGGCTCGCCTTCCGTGTGTCGGCACCGGCCTGCCGCGTACTCGACGTGATCGACATCTGGCCCGACACGCTGCCATTTCCGGACGTATCGCGACGTGCGCTCGCGCCGCTGTTCGCACTGTGGCGTGCGACCTTCGCCGCGGCCGTGCGTCGTGCCGACCGGCTGCTCACGGTCAACGACCGTTTCCTGCACGATGCGCACGTGTACTTTCATGGCGATGCGCAGGCGACGATGCGGCTTTATCTTGCGCACGCGCGCCTGCCGGTCGAAAAGGGCCGACGAGAATCACGTCCGACGCTCGTCTACGTCGGCAACATCGGCCACGTCTACGATTTCGAGACCCTGCTCGATGCGCTGTCGCGGCCGGCGTTGCGGGAGCGCTGGCAGTTGTTCATCGTGGGTGAGGGCGACCGCCGCGCGTGGTTGCTGAACGAACTGCAACGGCGTGGCATTGCGCATGAATACTTCGGCCAGGTGTTCGAGAACGCGCCGCTTGCGCGCATCCTCGAACGCGCCCATGCGGGGTTCAACGGCTTCCATGCGAGCAGCGCGAGCTTCTCGTACAAGGCCGCCACCTATCTCGCCGCCGGTCTGCCGATCATCAATTCCATGGGCGGCGATCTGAACGAACGGGTGCGCTTGCAGGGTCTCGGTTGCAACTATCGAGCGGGCGATGCGGTGGACCTGGCGCGCTGTTTGCGAGATTTCGATGTCACGGATACCGACGTCAACGAACGCTGTCGGAAGTTTTTCGAGACGGAACTGAACGAGGACGTCGTGCTCGAACGCCTGCATGCGTTCCTGAGCACGGGCATCCGTCCTGACGAGGCTCGAGGCGCATGGGCATGACCGTCGGCGAACAGGCCTCGCAGCGCCTCGACAAATGGTTGTGGGCGGCGCGCTTCTTCAAGACCCGCGCGCTGGCGGTGGAGGCGGTCAATGGCGGCAAGGTGCACGTCAACGGCGAGCGCGTGAAGCCGTCCAGGCCATTGCGCGTCGGCGATCGGCTCGACATCACGCGCGGCGAAACGCGTTTCGTCGTACACGTGCGGGGTTTCAACGCCCAGCGCCGGCCGGCGTCCGAGGCACAGGCCCTGTACGAGGAGACGCCCGAGAGTCTCGCCGCAAGACGCGAAGCGGAGGAACAGCGCCGCCTCACCGCACAACCGCTGGCACACGAACGTCGCCGGCCCGACAGCCGCCAGCGTCAGCACATCCGCCGCTTCATCGGCAAGGCGTGATCGAATGACCCGACCCGTCACGCCGCTGCTCGCGGCCGATACCCTGATCGAACTCGCCGACCATCCGGGCCGCATCGTGCTCATCGAACGACGCAATCCGCCGCATGGCTGGGCACTGCCCGGCGGTTTCGTGGACGTCGGCGAAACGATGGAACACGCCGCCATGCGCGAGGCACGCGAGGAGACCGGCCTCGACGTGACGCTGGTCTGTCTGCTCGGCTGCTATTCCGATCCGGCGCGCGATCCGCGCGGGCATACGGTGAGTCTCGTCTACGTCGCGCATGGGCGCGGCGAGCCGGTCGCGCAGGACGATGCGAAGAACGTGATGCTCGCCGATCCCGCGGACCGGAGCATCGCGCTTGCCTTCGATCATCGGCGGATACTCGGCGACTATCTGCGCTGGCGCGAAACGGGGCAGTCGGCGCCGCTGCGCTGAAGCGGCCATTCATCCGTCGAACATCAGAACCGAGGAAACCACACATGTCCGCATCGCCACGCATCGTCATCCTGGGCGCCGGTTTCGCCGCGCTCACCGCCGTACGGGAACTGCGCCGGCGCGCCCCCGCGGCCCGCATCACGCTGGTGGCGCCGAAGGCCGAGTTCGTCTACCTGCCGAGTCTCATCTGGGTGCCGACGGGCATTCGCAAGGGCAGCGACCTGATCCTGCCGCTCGATCGCTTCTTCAGGGATCATGCGGTCGAGTTCGTGCCGGCGCGGGTCACCGGGCTTTCGAACGGCGGGCGCATCGTGTTGACCGATCAGGGGCCGGTCGAGAACGATGCCCTGCTGATCGCCACGGGCGGACGGTTCATCAGGAAACTGCCGGGCATCGAGCACGCGCTCACCCTGTGTGAGGGCGTGGCGTCGGCGGAGGTCATCCGCGAACGTCTGGCGAACATGGATCGTGGACGCATCGCATTGGGCTTCGGCGGCAATCCCAACGAGCCGTCCGCGATGCGCGGCGGACCCATGTTCGAACTGCTGTTCGGCATCGACACCTGGCTGCGGCGCCAGGGCCGGCGCGATCGCGTCGAACTCACCTTCTTCAATGCCGCCGCCGAACCGGGAAAGCGTCTGGGCGAAAAGGCCGTCACGGGTCTGTTGAAGGAGATGGCAAGGCGACGCATCGATACCCATCTGGGTCACAAGCCGTTGGGTTTCTCCGACAAGGGCGTCGATACTGAAGGCGGTCACGTCAACGCCGATCTGATCCTGTTCATGCCCGGTCTCACGGGCCCGGCCTGGGCGGCGGAATCCGGCCTGCCGCTATCATCGGGTGGTTTCTTCAAGGCCGATGCGTTCTGTCGGGTCGAGGGTACAGAGAACGTGTTCGTCGCCGGCGATGCGGGCAGCTTTCCGGGACCGGACTGGCTGCCCAAGCAGGCCCACATGGCCGACCTTCAGGCGAAGGCCGCGTCAGAGAACCTGCTGCTGGCGCTGGACGGCAAGGAGCCTGCGGCTACCCCCCGGCCGGAACTGATCTGCATCGTCGATACCGTCGATTCGGGCATCCTGGTCTACCGCGATGCCAAACGTGCGTGGCTGCTGCCTTCCAGTCGTGTCTTCCACTGGGCCAAGCGTTACTTCGAGGGGCATTACCTGCGGGTGTTCCGGAAGTAACCGGGCGTGCAGGCGGGTACGGAGGCAAGCCATGACGTTCCGCCCTTTGATCGAACTTGTGACCACCCCGGCATGGATGCCATCATGCCGCCCGTCCATCACCGGGCCGCGCATTCCGGCGCGGCCGTCTGATCACCGATTCGATACGTATGACCCAAGCGAACCCCGAAGGCATCGAGCGCCTGCCGCTCAAGACGTTCACCGAAAAGGCGTATCTCGACTATTCGATGTACGTCATCCTCGACCGCGCGCTGCCGCACGTCGGTGACGGTCTGAAGCCGGTGCAGCGGCGCATCATCTATGCGATGAGCGAGCTCGGACTGTCGGCGTTGTCCAAGCACAAGAAATCGGCACGCACGGTCGGCGACGTGCTCGGCAAGTATCACCCGCACGGCGACATGGCCTGTTACGAGGCGATGGTGCTGATGGCACAGCCGTTTTCCTATCGCTATCCCTTCGTCGACGGCCAGGGCAACTGGGGTTCGCCGGACGATCCCAAATCCTTCGCCGCCATGCGCTACACCGAGGCGCGGCTGTCGCCCTATGCGCAGGTGCTGCTGTCGGAGCTGGAGCAGGGTACGGTCGACTGGGCGCCGAACTTCGACGGCACGCTGGAGGAGCCGAAGCTGTTGCCGGCGCGGCTGCCGAACGTATTGCTGAACGGTGCCACCGGCATCGCGGTCGGCATGGCGACCGACATCCCGCCGCACAATCTGCGCGAGGTGGCCGCGGCCTGCGTGCGCCTGCTGGAGGACCCGGGCGTCGGCGTCGACGCGCTGTGCGAACACGTCCAGGGCCCGGACTTCCCGACCGAGGCCGAGATCGTCACGCCGCGCGCCGATCTCGTCGATCTCTACCGCACGGGCAACGGCAGCCTGCGTCTGCGCGCGCGCTGGGAGCAGGAGAACGGCGACGTCGTCATCACCGCACTGCCGTACCAGGTGTCGGGCGCGAAGGTGCTGGAACAGATCGCGCAGCAGATGAACAACAAGAAGCTGCCGATGGTCGAGGACCTGCGCGACGAGTCCGACCACGAACATCCGACGCGACTGGTCATCACGCCGCGCTCGAACCGGGTCGACGTCGATGGGCTGATGAACCACCTGTTCGCGACCACCGATCTCGAACGCAGTTATCGCGTCAATCTCAACATCATCGGCCTCGACGGCCGGCCGCAGGTGAAGGACCTGCGCACGCTGCTCGGCGAGTGGCTGTCGTTCCGCATCGAGACCGTGCGCCGGCGTCTGCAATGGCGCCTCGACAAGGTCGAGAAGCGCCTGCACATCCTGGAAGGCCTGTTGATCGCATTCCTCAACATCGACGAAGTGATCGCGATCATCCGCAACAACGACGAGCCGAAGCCGGTGCTGATGGAACGCTTCGATCTCAGCGACGTGCAGGCCGAGGCGATTCTCGAACTCAAACTGCGCCATCTCGCCAAGCTCGAAGAAATGAAAATCCGCGGTGAGCAGGACGAACTGGCCGCCGAGCGCGATCATCTGCAGAAGATCCTCGGTTCCGACATTCGTCTGAAGCATTTGGTGCGCGACGAGATCATCGCCGACGCGGAGAAGTTCGGCGACGCTCGCCGTTCGCCGCTGGTCGAGCGTACCGCCGCGCAGGCGCTGGACGAGACCGAACTCATGCCGACCGAACCCGTCACCGTCGTGCTGTCGGCGATGGGCTGGGTGCGCGCGGCCAAGGGCCACGACATCGATCCCGCGACGCTCGCGTTCAAGGCCGGCGATGCCTTCCAGTCGGCCGCGCGCGGGCGCAGCAACCAGCAGGCCGTGTTCATCGATTCCACCGGCCGCAGCTACACGCTGCCGGCGCACACGCTGCCGTCGGCGCGCGGGCAGGGCGAACCGCTCACCGGTCGGTTGTCGCCGCCGGACGGCGCGCGCTTCGTCGGCGTGATGATGGGCAATCCGGAGGACCTGTTCCTGCTCGCCACCGATTACGGTTACGGCTTCGTGTGCCGGCTGGAGGACATGCTGTCGCGCAACAAGGCCGGCAAGGCCGTGCTGTCGGTGCCGGCAGGCGCGAAGGTGTTGCCACCGGCCAGGGTGCGCGGCAAGGACGACTGGATCGCCGCCGTCACCACCGAGGGGCATCTGCTCGTGACCGAAGTCGCCGAGTTGCCGCAGATGCCGCGCGGCAAGGGCAACAAAATCATCAACATTCCGTCAGCGCGGCTGAAGACGCGCGAGGAGACTGTCGCCGCGATCGATCTGGTGCAAGAGGGTGAAACCCTCAAGGTTCATGCGGGCAAGAAATTCGTCGGCCTCAAGGGCGCAGAACTGACGGAGTATCGCGGAGAGCGCGGCAAGCGCGGCCACAAATTGCCGCGCGGTTTCCAGAAGGTGGATATGCTGCGGGTGGAACCGTGAACGCCGGCGGTAGAGTGACCAAGGTTGAATTTTTCATCCTGGACCCTATCTAATACGCCAGTCGATCAGACCAACACGCTTGAAATCAAGAGGAAAATCAAGATCATGAAGCGCGTATTGCTGTTTCTTGCGACCAACATCGCCGTCCTGGTGGTGCTCGCCATCGTCGTGCATCTGCTGGGCCTGCACCGCTTCCTGGAAGCCGATGGCGGTCTGAATCTCGCCACCTTGCTGGGTTTCGCCGCTGTCTTCGGCTTCGGCGGTGCGTTCATTTCGCTCGCCATCTCCAAGCCGATGGCCAAGTGGTCGATGAAGGTGCAGGTGATCGAAAAGCCGCGTTCGAGCACCGAACAGTGGCTGGTCGAGACCGTGCGCCGGCAGGCGCGCGAGGCCGGCATCGGCATGCCCGAGGTCGGTATCTTCCATTCGCCCGACCCGAATGCCTTTGCCACCGGCATGAGCAAGAACAGCGCCCTGGTGGCGGTCAGCACCGGCCTGCTGGATCGCATGAGCGCCGACGAGGTCGAGGCCGTGCTCGGCCACGAGATCAGTCACGTCGCCAACGGCGACATGGTCACGCTGACGCTGATCCAGGGCGTGATCAACACCTTCGTCATCTTCATCTCGCGCATCGTCGGCCATTTCGTCGACCGCGTGATCCTGAAGAACGAGGAGGGCTACGGCATCGGCTACCTCGCGACCGTCATCGTCACCGAGATCTTCCTCGGCATCGTGGCGTCGATGATCGTCATGTGGTTCTCGCGTCAGCGCGAGTTCCGCGCCGACCGCGGCGGCGCCACGCTGGCGAGCCGCGACAAGATGATCGCCGCGCTGCGCGCGTTGCAGCGCGTGCATCAGCCGGCCGAGATGCCGGCGCAGATGGCCGCCTTCGGCATCCGTCCGGGCGCATCGAAGTTCGGCAAGCTGTTCATGAGCCATCCGCCGCTGGAGGAGCGCATCAACGCGCTGCAAAGCGGTCGCTGAACGACATGCCAGCATGAAGAAAAAGGCCGCGCAAGCGGCCTTTTTCGTTGGAATGTTCGCACGGGTTGGCGAGCCTGGTCAGGCCAGCGAACGGAAGTCGAATTCCATCGCCTCGGAGGGCGCCTGCAGGAAATAGCCCTGGATCAGGTGGATGCCGAGTCCCCACAACACCGACAGGCTGACGGCGTTTTCCACGTGCTGCGCGATGGTCAGGCGTCCCATCTCGTGCGCGGTCTTGACCAGACCGGCCATGGTTTCGCGGTCCTGCGGGCGTTCCGCCAGATGGCGGGTGAAGACGGGGTCGAACTTCAGGTATTCGACCGGCAGGTGCTCGACGATCTGGAACGGCTCCTGCCCCAGTCCGAAGTCGTCCAGCGCGAAGGCGCAGCCCAGACGCTTGAGTGCCTCGACGAACACCAGCGCCTCGGCCAGATGGGCGGCGACCGTGGCCTCCTTCATCTCGAACACCACCGCCGTCGGCGGTATCGCGTGCCGTTGCAGTTCGCGCTCGATCCACCCCGGCATGTCTTCTTCCTGCAACGAACCGTCGGTCAGCTTGATGAAGAACAGGGTGTCGTGGCCATGTCCGCGCAGCCAGGCGAGCTGGTCCAGGGCGTGGCTGACCACCCAGCGGTCGAGCGTGCGCGCCATGCCGGTGCGCTCGGCGCTGGGCAGGAACTGCGTGGGGCTGATGGACGTGCCGTCGCCGTCGAGCACGCGCATCAGGATGCCGTAGCGCTCCTGCGGCGGACAGTTCAGGCTCACCACCGGCTGGAACAGGAGGCGCAGCCGGTCGTCGCGGATCGCCTCGGCGAGCCGGCGTCCCCAGTCCGCATCGAGGTCGTGCAGGCTGCCGCCGCCGGCCTGCGGTTGGTAGACCGCCGCACGCCGTTCACTGGTGGCGGCGTCTACCAACGCGCGTTCGGCGCGGGCCAGCAGTTCGCCGGGATCGGTGACGTCGCTGGCGACGGCGGTCGCACCCAGGGTGATCCGCGCCGTGACCAGTTGGCCGCCGGCGGTGAAGACGTGATCCTGCACCTGCTCGCGCAGCGAGTCGACGAATCGCTGTGGTTCGTGGTGCACGGGCGCCAGGACGCCGAAGCGGGCGTCCTTGAGACGGGCGGCCGTGCCGTCGGGTCCGGCGATGCGTTCCAGCAGACGACCGAGGTCGCCGAGCAGACGTTCGGAGGCCGCCAGTCCCACCTGCATGCGCAGGTCGTCGAAATTGTCGAGCGTGAGGAGGATCAGTATCGCGGCGTCGCCGCCGTGGCGTATCGACTGCACGTACTCTTCGAGGCGTTCCGCCAGATAGCGGCCGTTGTGCAAGCCGGTGATGCGGTCGTGCAGGCTGAGGTACTGGATCAGATGTTCCGATCCCTGCACGTCGTCGCTCAGGTGCAGCGTGACCTCGAGCAGCGGCTCGCCGGCCTCGATGCCCGGCAGCACGGCGTACAACCTGACCGGCAACGGTCCGCCCGCGCTGCCGATCAGGAGTTCCGCGCCGCTGACCGGCGCGCTGTGCGACAACGCCGCGAGAAGCTCCTCCGCCGACCAGTTGGGGTCGACGAGCGCATCGAACGGCTGCCCGATGAGCGTGTCGGCGTCGTCGTGGCCGGTCAGGGCCAGATAGGCGGCGTTGACGAAGTCATGCCGCCCGTTGCGCAGCAGTGCGATCGCATCCGGCGAGCGTGCCAGCAGCGTCCGGTAGCGTTCGCCGAGCTGGCGCAGTCGATGCCGCTCGCGCAGCCTGCGGCCGACGCTGATGACGACGGCGTCCGGACGGTCGGCAGCGAGTACGGCGTCCGCACCGGCACGCAACAACGCCGTCGGGTCGAGGGCTGCGTCCGCGACGACGAGCACCGGCACGTCGCGGGCATTCGCCGCCGCCAGCACGCCGTCGAGCGGCAGATCGCCATCGGCGGACCAGAGCATCACGTCGGTGCCGGCGTCGAGGGCCGCAGCCATGGTGGCCGCATCGGTCGCCGTCAGCAGCCGGCAGGGGTCGGCATGGGCCGTGACCGCATCGGCGAGGTTGCGGGCCAGTCCCGCGTTCGGGGTCAGGAGGGTCTTCATCGGAACGGCCCTCTCGTCACGGAAGCGAAGGCGACCGTCGCATGCATCGCGACCGGCGGTCGGCTACAAGGTGGACCACAGGCTGTCGAAGCCTTCGTCCTTGGCCGTGGTGGCGGTGGTCTTGGGCTGCTGGCCGCTGACGTGCGTGGTGTAGCGGAACTGGGTGAAGAAGTTCGAGTTTTCGCCGGCCTTGCTGAGGCGGATCACGATCTCTCGTTCGCCCAGGCGCAGCGTGACCTCGTCTCCGATCTTGAAACTGCGCGCGGGGACCAGCAGAGAGGGGGGGTGCTGGGCGGTGCTGATGCCGGGCAGCATCAGGCACTTGACGTCGTCGATGCTGCTCGACTGTTTGATCGGGTGCAGTGCGGCGGCCAGACATTTGGGTGCCAGCAACTGTACGCCGACCTCCAGGCCGTGTCCTTTCTTGTACTGCATCCAGCGGATGGTGCCGACGCGCCACAGGACCTCGTCGCCGTCGGCCTCGCGCAGGCCGATCAGTTCGCCCACCTGCGCGCGCGGCGTGTCTTCGCCTTCCCAGCGTATGCAGAAGCCGCCGATGCTGGCATTGACCACCCGCCATTCGCGCTGCACGTCGGTGCGCTTTGCGACGCCGGGTTCATTGGACTTGAGGCGGTCGGCGGTCACCAGGCCGCCGCGCGAGACGATGTCCCAGGCATCCGGCTGTCCGGCCGAGGTGTCGGCCAGTGGCTTGGTGTCGTTGGCGGCGGCGGCTGCCCAGGGATTCGGCGGCGCGGTGCCGATGTCGTCGGCGAGGCTGAGTTCCGGCATCTTGCCGTCCCAGTTGCGTACCACGGCCGGGGCTGGCAGACGCGCTTCGATGGCGGCGGCGGCGCGTTCCTTGTCGCTCAACGTCTGTGCGCCGGCACGCTTGGCATCGATGTCCTTTTCCTTGTCGGCGTTTTTCTCGCGGGCGGCCGATTCTTCGGCACGCGTGCGTGCGGCGGTCTCCAGTTCGTCGACGATGCACTGGTGAATGTCGCTGATGCCGACGGCGGCATCGACCGTGTCGCCCTTCTGCGAACGGGTGAAGCGTCGATGCCCAGGGCTGGTCCAGGTCGCCAGCACGCGCCGCGACAGATCCGGTCCGAGCACGGATTTGTCGTGCAATGCCGCCGTCGGATTGTGCGGATCGGTGTGCAGGTTGTGGCGCAATTCGCTGATCAGCGGGCCGGCATCGACCGAGCGCAGATGAATGCTGTTCGGCACCTCCGACAACTGGACGTAGCTCGGCGGTTCGTCGGTGGTGAGATCGATCAGGATCGCGCAGCCGTTGCTGTCCGGGACCGGTTTGCGGTTCAGACCGCACTCGGCGGCACGCCTGGCCACGAAGGCGGCGAGACGATCGGCCTCGCCGAGACGCAGGCTGTAGGGCCGGGATACCGCCAGCAGCGCGATGCGGCACATGACGTCGCGTATGCGCGAATGCTCGGCATAGGGGTTGTCCTCGTCGACGATTGGCTGCGACAGGCCGGCGGTCTCGGCGTAGATGTAGAGTTGGTGGATGTCTTCCCACGCCCGATCCGGGTACGGCAGATAGATGCGCGCGCAATTGAGCAGCACCTCGCCGAGATAGGACATGGCACGATGCACGGCGAGCGCCTGATCACGCGGCCCGAGCGACGCGCCGCCGGTCGCCGCATCGAGAATCGCGAGCTTGTAGCCGACGGCCATTTCCGACAGCAGCGATTGATCCAGTTCGACGATCTTCTGGCTGCGCGCCGGCAACGGCAGCGCGCGGTTCACGAAGTGTTTGCCCAGGTGAGCGAGGACGGTGCGCGCCTGCGGGCGCAGCATTTCCATGACCTCCAGCCGGTCCTTGACGTCCAGCCGTTGCCGGTTGAGATGACGCAGTCCTTCATATACCAGGCGCGTCGTCTCGCCCATGTTGCCGAGCGGCAGTTCCTGCAACCATTGCTTGACCGCCCTCGGGCTCGATGGAAAGCCGTTGCTGGCGGCGCTGGGGGCGGGGACGTTGAGCTTCATGACCATTGGCCTGTTAGGTTTGTGGCCCGCGGGTGTGCTCGTTCCGTCGATCCCGGGCTGAATGAACGGTCTTTGTATACCACGCGATGCCGTCGTGCAACCAGACCGGCCGTCACAGACACGCGGCTGCGCGCGAGCTACAGCGCGGTCTTGGCGGCTTGTCCGGGGATCTCGCGCACCAGTCGCGGCATCAGGTAACCGGGCAGACGCGCGACCAGCGCCTGCATCAGCGAACGTGCCTCGTCGTCGGGGACGTCGAAGTGTCCCGCGCCCTGCACCGGATCGAGCCGATGCAGGTAATAGGGCAGCACGCCGGCGGCGAACAGCGTTTCGCTCAGATCCGCGAGCGTATCGACGTCGTCGTTCACGCCGCGCAGCAGCACCGACTGGTTGAACAGTGTCGCACCCGTATCCGCCAGCGCCCGCAGGGCGACGCGCACCGCGTCGTCGATTTCCTGCGCATGATTGGCGTGCGCGACCACGATCTTGTGCAGACGCGATGCCGACAACCAGACCAGCAAGGCATCGTCGATGCGTTCCGGCAGCACGATCGGCAGGCGCGTGTGCAGACGCAGGCGCTCGACGTGCGGGATCGCGTCCAGTGCGCCGACCAGTTTGGACAGACGCCGGTCCGACAGTGCCAGCGGATCGCCGCCGCTCAGGATCACCTCGCGGATCGACGGGTCGGCGGCGATGTGCGCGAGCGCGGCCTGCCAGTCGTCGCTCGCGGCCTGTGCGTCCTCGTACGGGAAATGACGGCGGAAGCAGTAGCGGCAATGGATGGCGCAGGCACCGGTGGCGATCAGCAATACCCGCCCGTGGTATTTGTGCAGCAGGCCGGGCGGACCCGGCATCGCCGCCAGATCGCCGACCGGATCGGTGACGAAGCCGGGCAGCCGTTCCAGTTCCGCGGCCAGCGGCAGCACCTGCCGCAACAGGGGGTCGTCGGGATCGCCGGGCCGCATTCTGGCGACATAGCCGCGCGGAACCCGCAGGCGGAAGTCCCGCGCGGCCAGCACGGCCGCCGGCAGGAGATCGGGATCGAGCGCCAGCAGGCGCAGCAGTTCGCACGGATCGGTGACGGCCTGCGACAGCCGTTGCTGCCAGAGGGGCGCCTGACGCGTCAGGGGCATTCGGGTTATCATTGCGCGCTTTCAATATCCGGGTGCGGCCCGGCGAACACGGAAAAAAACATGGCGACCTACAGCACCAACGAATTCAAGAGCGGCCTCAAGATCATGCTGGACGGCGATCCCTACAGCATCATCGAAAACGAGTTCGTGAAGCCGGGCAAGGGCCAGGCCTTCAACCGCGTCCGGATGCGCAACCTCAAGACCGGCCGCGTGCTGGAAAAGACCTTCAAGTCGGGCGACACCGTCGAAGGCGCCGACGTGGTCGACACCGACATGCAGTATCTGTATTCCGACGGTGAATTCTGGCACTTCATGGTACCAGATACCTTCGAACAGCACGCCGCCGGCGAGGCCGCGGTGGCCGATGCCATGAAGTGGCTGAAGGAGCAGGACATGTGCATCGTCACGCTGTGGAACGGCGTGCCGCTGTCGGTGTCGCCGCCAAACTTCGTCGAACTCAAGGTCACGCAGTGCGATCCCGGTCTGCGCGGCGACACGGCCACCGGCGGCACCAAGCCGGCGACGGTCGAGACCGGCGCGGTGGTCAAGGTGCCGCTGTTCCTGAACGAGGGCGACACCATCCGCATCGACACCCGTACCGGCGAGTACGTCTCGCGCGCCTGATGCCGTCCGCCCCGTCGGCCACATGAACGACTGGCGACCGGGCGCGGAGCGCGCATTGCTCGAACGAAGGGCGCGGATGCTGATCGGCATCCGCGCCTTTTTTTCGGAGCGCGGCGTACTCGAAGTCGAAACCCCGATTCTGTCGGCAGCCGGCGCCACCGATCCGCAACTCGCAAGCTTCCGGCTCGACACGCCCGACGGCCCGCGCTGGCTGCACACCTCGCCCGAATTCCCGATGAAGCGCCTGCTCGCCGCGGGCAGCGGCGACATCTATCAGCTCTGCCGCGTATTCCGCGCCGGCGAGGCGGGCGTGCGCCACAACCCCGAGTTCACGCTGCTGGAGTGGTATCGGCAGGGTTTTTCGGTCCGGCAGTTGATGGACGAGTTGGAGGCGCTGGTGCAGCGGCTTGCTGCCGAACGGCTGGACGGTCCGACCGAGCATGTGAGCTACCGGGACGCATTCCTGCGGCACGCCGGCTTCGATCCGTTGGATGCCGACGTGACCGACTGCCGTGCGCACGCGACGCGGCTGCAACTCGGGTTCGACGGTGAACTCGACCGCGACGGCTGGCTGGACCTGATCCTGAGTCTCGCGGTGGCGCCGCGCTTTCCGCCCGATCGCCTCACCTTCCTTTACGACTATCCCGCCTCGCAGGCCGCGCTGGCGCGCATCCGCCCCGACGATCCGCGCGTCGCCGTGCGCTTCGAGCTGTTCTGGGGCGAGCTGGAACTGGCCAACGGCTTTCACGAACTGGCCGACGCCGCCGAACAGCGGCATCGCTTCGAGGTCGACAATGCCCGGCGTCGTAGTGAAGGACTGTCGGAGGTCGCCATCGACGAACGGTTGCTGGCGGCACTCGCCCACGGCCTGCCCGATTGCTCGGGTGTCGCGCTCGGCGTCGATCGCCTGTTTCAGCGCATCAGCGGTAAGACGTCCATCGGCGAGGTGATGGCCTTCGATTGGTCACGGGCCTGAAGCGTGCCCGCGGGCATCAGGTGCTGCTTTCGCACAACCTGACCTACGGCATCGGTGCGGAATCAACCGATTTCTTCGGCTTTGCATATGCTCGCTTGGCGGCCGATGCGCTGACCCATTCGAACCGATTCGCCTGGCCGTAGCGACGGTTCCCATTCGACATCACCGTCGCCGAACAGCAGGATCACGGTCGAACCCAGATTGAAACGTCCCATCTCGGCGCCGCGCGCCAGCGCGACGTCGCCCGTCTGGTAAAGACTGACGTCGACCTCGTGGCGGGTCGGCGGCGTCACCTCACCGCACCACACGGTCTCGATGCTGGCGACGTTGATCGCGCCGACCAGCACCACCGCCATCGGGCCGGCCTCGCTGTCGAAGATCGCCGCCACGCGTTCGTTGCGCGCGAACAGGCGCGGCACGTTGCGCACCGTATGCGGCGCGACCGAAAACAAGCGCCCCGGCACGTGCACCATCTCGCGCAGCCGACCCGCGAGCGGCATGTGCACGCGGTGATAATCGCGCGGCGACAGATAGATGGTCGCGAAACGCCCGCCCATGAACGGCGCGGCGCGCGCCGCATCGCCGCCCAGCAGTTCGACCACGCTGTAGTCATGTCCCTTGGCCTGGAAGATGCGCCCGTTTTCGATGCGTCCCGCCTGACTCACCCGGCCGTCGGCCGGGCAGGCCACGGCATCGGGCTCGTCCGCGATCGGGCGCATGCCGGGCTTGAGCGTGCGCGTGAAGAAGGCGTTGAAACTCGGATAGGCCGCCGGATCCTCCTGCTCCGCCTCACTCATGTCGACGCCGAAGTGGCGGATGAAGGCGCGCAGCAACGGGTCCTTGAGGCGCGTGTCGAGACGCGCCAGCCGGTGCACGATGCGCGAGATCGCGTGATGCGGCAGCGGATACAGGAGCAGGGACTTCAGCCGGTCTGAAGTGGTGTTGGGTTCGCTCATGAGTGCGGGGTTCCGAATGGAAGGGTACTTCGCGACAGAAGAGGGTACAGAGACAAGAACCTGATTGAAACCGCCAAGGACGCCAAGCGCGCCAATGAAAAGATTTATGTCGTAGGAGCTCTGCCGCGATCAGGTTTTGCACTTCGCCCTGTCGCGGCAGAGCCGCTCCTACGCCAGAAACAGGATCTTTCCTTGGCGCGCCTGGCGTCCTTGGCGGCTTATCCCGCCTTGTCTCCACGGGTGTCGCCGCCGGCGATCTCGCGGTACTGCCGCGCCATCGCCTCGATCTGATGCGGTGGCTCGATGCGTGCGTGCAGGCGGCCTGCGGGGTCGATCAGCAGGATGGTGGCGCTGTGGTCGATGAGGTAGTTGGCCGGGTCGCGCGGGTCGTCGACGCGGTTGTAGAACAGACCAAGCTTTTTGGCGAACACCGCGATCGCGGACGGGTCGCCGGTGGTGCCGATGAAATCCGGGTTGAAATAGCCGACGTAGGTCTTCAACTGTTCCACCGTGTCGCGTTCGGGATCGACCGACACGAACACCACCTGCGGCATGCGCTCGACGCCGGCCTGCTTCAGTTCGTCCATTACCGCGCCCAGGAGTCCGAGCGTCATCGGGCAGATGTCGGGACAGTAGGTGTAGCCGATGTAGAGATAGGTCCAGTGGCCCGCGAGGCGTGCGTTGTCGAAACGCTCGCCGTCGCCGTCGATCAGTTCGAACGCCGGCATCGGCTCGCCTGCCGCGAGCGCCGTCGGCGGTAATGCGGGTATTCCCGACGCCGGCCGGTCGCCGCGGTCGAGCGTGCCGACCCACAGGCCGAGGCCCAGCGCGACGATGCCCGCCAGGACGATGAGTATGAAATGTTTGCGGTTGTTCGGCATGGCCGTATTATCCTCGATTCCCGTCTTCGAAAACCCGACCGACGTCAATGACAATGCTCTCCGACACCGAAGGCCTGACAACGTTGCGCGACTGTCTGCGCTGGGGCGCGAGCCGCTTCAACGAGGCCGGCCTCGCCTTCGGCCACGGCACCGACAACGCACTCGACGAAGCGGCCTGGCTGGTGCTGCACGCACTGCATCTGCCGCCCGATCTGCCGGACCGCTATTTCGATACCCGCCTGACCGCGAGTGAGCGCGCGCGGGTGCTGGATCTGATGCGCGAGCGCATCACCACGCGCAAGCCCGCCGCCTATCTGACCGGCGAGGCCTGGTTCGCGGGCCTGAAGTTCCACGTCGACGAGCGGGTATTGGTGCCGCGCTCGCCGATCGCCGAACTGATTGCGCAGCGCTTCGCACCCTGGATCGAGGGCGACGAGGTCGGGGCCGTGCTCGATCTCTGCACCGGCTCGGGCTGCATCGGCATCGCCTGCGCGCAGGTCTTTCCCGAGGCCCATGTCGATCTCGTCGACGTCTCCGGCGACGCGCTGGCGGTGGCACAGACGAACATCCATCGGCATGGACTGGAAGATCGCGTCGATGTCGTCCTGTCCGATGTGTTTTCGGCACTGGGCGGCAGGCGCTACGACCTCATCGTCAGCAATCCGCCCTACGTCGACGCGAAGGCCATGGCGGCCCTGCCGCAGGAATACCTGCACGAACCGCGGCTGGGTCTCGCGGCCGGATCCGAGGGACTCGACGTCGTGCTGCGCATCCTGAAGGACGCGCCGGCGCATCTGAACGACGGCGGCATCCTGGTGGTCGAGGTCGGCGGCAGCGAACAGGCGCTGATCGACTGCCTGCCGGGCGCGCCGTTCACCTGGCTCGAATTCGAGCATGGCGGCGAGGGCGTGTTCCTGCTCACCGCCGATCAGGCACGGGAAGTGGCGGCGTTGTTCGACATGCCGGTGTGAGCCATGGGCTGTTGGCGTTTCTCGGGACGGCGGCGTCATGCAGCTTCGCAGCGTGACCTACGCCGCCCGGAGGATGCCGCATCGGTAACCGGCCGTTCGCCCGCGCCGCGGCGTCAGGGTTATCATGTCCCCATCACATTTCCAGCAGGCGCCCCGCCAGATGACCGATTCCGTTTCCACGCCCGTTTCCGTTTCCAATCCGGCAGACGCCCAGCGCATCGAGTTCGACGAAGACCTGATCCGCCGCTACGATACGGCCGGGCCGCGTTACACCTCCTATCCTACGGCGGTGCAATTCCACGAGGGCTTCGACGCCCGCCGCTATGCGGAGATCGCGCGCGCGACCAATGCCTCCGGCCGGCCGCTGTCGCTGTATTTCCACATCCCGTTCTGCGATACGGTCTGTTACTACTGCGGCTGCAACAAGGTCGTGACCAAGGATCGCAGCCGCGTGCGGCCCTATCTCGACCGGCTGTTCCGCGAACTGGCGCTGCAGGCGGAACTGTTCGACCGCACGCGCAGCGTCGATCAGTTGCACTGGGGCGGCGGCACGCCGACCTTCATGGCGCACGACGAGATGCGCGAGCTGATGGCGGTCACCGGCGAATTGTTCCGGTTGCGCGGCAACGACGAGGGCGAGTATTCGATCGAGATCGACCCGCGCGAGGTCCACGACAGCACGCTGTCGCTGTTGCGCGAGACCGGTTTCAACCGCCTGAGCCTCGGCGTGCAGGACTTCGACCCGCGCGTGCAGAAGGCGGTCAACCGCATCCAGAGCGAGCGTGAGACGCTGGACGTGATCGTCGAGGCGCGCCGCGTCGGTTTCCGTTCCATCAGCGTCGATCTGATCTACGGTCTGCCGTTCCAGTCGCAGGACAGCTTCGGCGCCACCGTGGACAAGATCATCGCCGCCGCACCCGACCGCGTGTCGGTGTTCAACTATGCGCATCTGCCGCACATGTTCATGCCGCAGCGGCGCATCAACGAGGCCGACCTGCCGGCGCCGCCGGAGAAGCTCGCGATCCTCAAGCAGACCATCCAGCAGCTTGCCGACGCGGGCTACGTCTACATCGGCATGGATCACTTCGCGCGCCCCGACGACGAGCTCGCGGTGGCGCAGCGCGACGGCACGCTGTACCGCAATTTCCAGGGCTATTCGACCCACGCCGACTGCGATCTGGTGGGGCTCGGTGCCACCTCGATCGGCATGGTCGGACGCAGCTACGCGCAGAACCGGCGCGATCTGGACGGCTACTATGCGAGTCTCGACGAGGGCGCGCTGCCGGTGTTCCGCGGCGTCGAACTCGACGACGACGACGTGCTGCGGCGCGCCGTCATCACGCGTCTGATCTGTCATTTCCGGCTCGACTGCGCGCAGGTCGAACGCGAATTCGGCATCGACTTCGGCGAGTATTTCGCGCCCGAACTCGATACGCTGCGCGGCATGCAGACGGACGGTCTGCTGCGCATCGACGGCGACGTCGTCAGCGTCACGCCGGCCGGCCGGCTGCTGATCCGCAACATCTGCATGGTGTTCGACCGCTATCTGCGCGAGAAGACCGGGCAACGCTTCTCGAAGGTCATCTGAGGATGATGCCGGCCGCGACGATGCACTCGACGGGGCCGAAGCACTGGTTCCGGAGTGTGGCATGGCCGATCCTGCTGGCACTCGCCGGCACGGCAGCGGCGACGACGTTCCCGCTGCCGCCGGATGGCAGCGACCTCGTCGGCACGCCGCTCAGCGTCAGCGCCCGTTACGAGGACACGCTGGTCGATCTCGGCAACGCCCACGACATCGGTTATCTGGCGATGCGCAACGCCAATCCCGACGTCGATCCCTGGCTGCCGGGCACCGGTACCACGGTGGTGATCCCGGCCCAGCGCATCCTGCCCGCCGCGCCGCGCGAGGGCGTCGTCATCAACCTGCCCGAGATGCGGCTGTACTACTACCCGCCGGGCGGGCGCGAGGTGGTGAGTCACCCCGTCAGCATCGGCCGCATGGACTGGTCGACGCCGCTCGGCGTCATGCGCGTGATCCAGAAGACCGAGAACCCCGCCTGGCATCCACCGGATTCCGTGCGTACGGCCTATCTCGAACGCGGCGTCGAACTGCCCGACGTGGTGCCGCC
>JAQVJI010000160.1 GCA_028695255.1 Chromatiales bacterium
GGTCGTAGCCCTTCGACTCTCCACCAAACTTCTTCGCCTGCACCACCGTCAACGCCGCCGTCAGCGTGGTCTTGCCATGGTCCACGTGACCAATCGTTCCCACATTCACGTGCGGCTTCTTACGCTCAAACTTTTCTTTGGACACGACTGCTACCCCTTGTTCTCAATTCTGTCGATCAGGACGCTTTCTTTATGACTGCTTCGGCGACGTTGGCCGGCGCCTCCATGTACTTCGCGAATTCCATCGAGTAGGTCGCACGCCCCTGGCTCATGGAGCGCAGCGAGGTCGAATAACCGAACATCTCGGCGAGCGGAACCTCAGCGCGCAGCACCTTGACCCCGGCATTATCTTCCATGCCCTGGATCACACCACGACGACGATTGAGATCACCCATCACGTCGCCCATGTAGTCTTCCGGCGTCTCGACCTCAACCTTCATGATCGGCTCAAGGAGCACCGCACCAGCCTTCAGCGCACCCTCCTTGAAGGCCATCGAACCGGCGATCTTGAACGCCATTTCGTTCGAGTCGACATCGTGATACGAGCCGTCGAAGATCGTCACCTTGACGTCGACCACGGGGTAGCCCGCCAAGACGCCGTTCTTTACCTGCTCTTGAACGCCCTTGTCGACGGCCGGTACATATTCCTTCGGCACCACACCACCAACGATGGCATTGACGAACTCGTATCCTTCGCCCGGCTGCCGGGGCTCGATGCGCAGCCATACGTGACCGTATTGACCGCGACCACCCGACTGCCGCACGAACTTGCCTTCCTGTTCGACCAACTTGCGAATGGTCTCGCGATACGCAACCTGCGGCGCACCAACGTTGCACTCGACCTTGAATTCACGCTTCATACGGTCGACGATGATTTCCAGATGCAGCTCGCCCATACCGGCAATGATGGTCTGCCCCGACTCCTCATCGGTACGAACACGGAACGACGGATCTTCCTGGGCGAGCTTGTTCAGCGCGACGCCCATTTTTTCCTGGTCGCTCTTGGTCTTCGGCTCGACGGCAACCGAAATCACGGGCTCGGGGAACTCCATCTTTTCGAGCACCACCGGCTTGTCGAGCGCCGACAACGTAGTACCAGTGATCACGTCCTTCAGACCGACACATGCCGCAATGTCACCCGCGCGGACCTCTTTGAGTTCTTCGCGCTGGTTGGCGTGCATCTGCAGAATGCGACCGACGCGCTCCTTGCCACCGTTCTGCGAGTTGAAGACACTGTCGCCGGAACTCAGGACACCCGAGTACACACGAATGAACGTCAGCGTACCGACGAACGGGTCCGTCATGATCTTGAACGCCAGCGCGGAGAAAGGCTCGGCGTCGTCCGGATGACGCTCAATCACCTCATCACCATCTTCATTGGTACCGCGAATAGCAGGAATATCGACAGGCGACGGCATGTACTCGATCACCGCGTCGAGCATGGCCTGCACACCCTTATTCTTGAACGCGGAACCACAAAGCATGGGAACGATTTCAAGGGCGATCGTACGTTTGCGCAGCGCACCCTTGATCTCCTCCTCGGAGAGCTCGCCACCTTCCAGGTATTTCTCCATCAACTCTTCAGACGCCTCGGCCGCGGCCTCGACCATCTTTTCGCGCCACTCATTGGCAACATCGACCAAGTCGGCGGGGATATCGACGTACTGGAACGTGACGCCCTTATCCTCCTCACTCCAGAGGATCGCCTTCATCTTGACCAGATCAACAATACCCTTGAAGGTATCTTCGGCACCGATCGGGATCTGAATCGGCACCGGGTTGGCGCGCAAACGATCCCGCATCTGCTTGTGAACCTTGAAGAAATCCGCGCCGGCCCGGTCCATCTTGTTGACGAACGCCAACCGCGGAACACCGTACTTGGTCGCCTGACGCCAAACCGTCTCGGACTGAGGCTGTACACCACCGACCGCACAATAAACCATGCAGGCACCGTCCAGGACGCGCATCGAACGCTCCACCTCGATGGTGAAGTCGACGTGCCCAGGCGTATCGATGATGTTCACGCGATGCTGCTCGAACTGCTGCCCCATACCGGACCAGAAGCAGGTCGTCGCGGCAGACGTGATGGTAATACCACGCTCCTGCTCCTGCTCCATCCAGTCCATGGTGGCGGCACCATCGTGTACCTCGCCAATCTTATGACTGACACCGGTATAGAACAGGATGCGCTCCGTCGTAGTCGTCTTGCCGGCGTCGATGTGCGCCGAAATACCGATATTACGATAGCGCTCGATGGGGGTTGTTCGAGCCACAGGGGAAATCCTCTTCTATTACCAGCGGTAGTGGGAGAAGGCCTTGTTGGCCTCCGCCATGCGATGCGTGTCTTCGCGCTTCTTGACGGCAGAACCCTTGCTCTCCGCAGCATCCATCAATTCGCCCGCAAGCTTCAGAGCCATCGACTTCTCGCCGCGCTTGCGAGCCGCATCCACGATCCAGCGCATGGCCAACGCGTTCTGGCGCACCGCCCGAACCTCTACCGGCACCTGATAGGTCGCACCACCAACACGACGGGATTTCACCTCAACCCGCGGCCGAACGTTGTCCAGCGCCGTCTCGAGCACGCGCAACCCGTCACCCTTCTTGCTCTCGATCTGATCCAGCGCCCCGTACAGGACGCGCTCGGCGACTGCCTTCTTGCCGTCCTTCATCACGGTATTGATGAACTTCGCCAGCAACTCGCTGCCATGCTTCGGATCAGGGAGAATGACGCGCTTGGGTGCTTCAGATCTTCTCGACATAAGGGTGTTCCTGATAGTCCAGTCAGTACATCACTTCTTGGGGCGCTTGGCGCCGTACTTGGAACGAGCCTGCTTGCGATTCTGCACGCCCTGCGTGTCCAGACTGCCGCGCACGGTGTGATAGCGCACACCAGGCAGGTCCTTCACACGACCGCCACGAATCAGGACCACCGAGTGCTCCTGGAGGTTGTGACCTTCGCCACCAATGTAGCTGCTCACCTCGAAGCCGTTGGTCAGCCGCACGCGAGCGACCTTTCGCAGCGCGGAATTCGGCTTTTTCGGAGTAGTGGTGTACACGCGCGTACAGACGCCCCGCTTCTGCGGAGAGCCTTCCAGCGCAGGCACAGTACTCTTCTCCACCCTGCGGGTCCGGGGCTTGCGCACTAACTGATTGATCGTCGCCATGAATTCATTATCTCCTGCCCAAAAACAACGACAGGCCGAACCAACACCGGCCTGTCGAGGGAGCGCAATTTTAGGAGCCGTCCGACCGGCTGTCAAGCCGGCCGGACGGTTTGCCGTTACTCGGGTTGATCCGCCTCTATGCCGGCCTCACCACCGGCACCCGACTCGCCGGCCTCGGTCGTCATCGGAACATCGATGGTCAACGTCAACGGCTGGCCGTGACGCTTGCGCCGGCGCTCGCCGTGGTAGGCCAGTCCGGTTCCGGCGGGGATCAGGCGGCCGACGATGACGTTCTCCTTGAGCCCCCGGAGGTCGTCCTGGCCACCGCGAACTGCCGACTCGGTAAGCACGCGGGTAGTCTCCTGGAACGAGGCCGCCGAGATGAACGACTCGGTCACGAGCGAGGCCTTGGTAATGCCAAGCAGAACGCGATCGAACTTCGCCTTCAGACGGTCTGGGCCAATGCGCTCATGTTCCTCGAGCAGCCGGGCATATTCCACTTGCTCACCGGCCAGGAACTTGGTATCGCCGGGCGCCGTGATCTCCACCTTACGCATCATCTGGCGGATGATCACCTCGATGTGTTTGTCGTTGATCTTCACGCCCTGCAGGCGATAGACGTCCTGGATCTCCTTGACCATATACTCGGCCAGCGCGGTGACGCCGAGCAGGCGCAGGATATCCTGCGGGTTCGGCTCGCCATCGGCGATAACCTCACCCTTTTCGACGCGCTCGCCCTCGAACACGTTGACATGGCGCCATTTCGGAATGAGTTCCTCATGCGCTTCGCCGCTGTCGCCGGTGATCACCAGGCGCTGCTTGCCCTTGGTGTCCTTGCCGAACGACACAGTGCCGGAAATCTCGGCCAGAATCGCCGGCTCCTTGGGCTTGCGTGCCTCGAACAGATCGGCGACCCGCGGCAGACCGCCGGTGATGTCGCGAGTCTTGGACGATTCCTGGGGAATGCGCGCAATGACATCGCCGACGCCCACCTCCGAACCGTCGTCAAGATTGACAATGGCACCGGCTGGCAGCGCGTAATGCGCAGGCAACTCCGTACCGGCCAGACACAGATCCTTGCCGTTCTCGTCGACCAACTTGACCAAAGGCCTGAGGTCCTTGCCGGCCGACCCACGCGCCTTGTGATCGCTGACCACCGTTGACGACAGACCCGTCACCTCGTCGACCTGCTTGTGCACGGTCAGGCCTTCGACGAAGTCGTACAGCTGTATACGGCCCGCCACCTCGGTGATGATCGGGTGCGTATGCGGATCCCACGACGCCACTTCCTGACCGGCCTGTACGGCATCGCCGTCATTGATGGTCATCACTGCGCCGTAAGGCACCTTGTAACGCTCACGCTCGCGGCCATTCTCGTCGATGACGCCGAGCTCGCCGGAACGCGACACGGCGACCAAGTTGCCGTGCTTGTTGGTGACCGTCTTGATGTTGTGCAGACGCACCGTGCCCCTGGCTTTCACCGAGATGCTGCTGGCAGCCACCGAACGGCTTGCCGCACCACCGATATGGAACGTCCGCATCGTGAGCTGCGTTCCAGGTTCGCCGATCGACTGTGCGGCGATGACACCGATGGCCTCGCCGCTATTGACCTTGTGGCCACGCGCAAGATCGCGTCCATAACAGGACGCACAGACCCCGTAACGCGTCTCGCAGGTAATTACCGAGCGCACGACGACCTCGTCGATGCCGAGCTGTTCGAGCCGGTCGACCCAATGCTCATCCAGCAACGTGCCGGCCGCCACCTCGACCTTGCCCGCCACTTCGACGTCTTGCGACAACACACGCCCGAGGACGCGTTCGCGCAGGGGCTCGACCACATCGCCGCCCTCAATGATGGGCTTCATGACGATGCCCTGCTCGGTGCCACAATCCCGCTCATTGATCACCAGATCCTGGGACACGTCCACCAGACGACGCGTCAGGTAACCGGAGTTGGCCGTCTTCAGCGCGGTATCTGCCAGACCCTTACGGGCACCGTGGGTCGAGATGAAGTACTGCAGAACGTCGAGACCCTCGCGGAAGTTCGCGGTAATGGGCGTCTCGATGATCGAGCCGTCCGGCTTGGCCATCAGGCCACGCATGCCGGCGAGCTGACGAATCTGCGCCGCGCTACCGCGGGCACCGGAATCGGCCATCATGAAGATGGAGTTAAACGACGGTTGCTTGACCTTGTTGCCCTCCGCGTCCATCACCTCTTGCTTGCCGAGCTTGTCCATCATCGCCTTGGCGACCTGATCGTTGGTATGCGACCAGATGTCGACGACCTTGTTATAACGCTCGCCCTTGGTCACCAAGCCCGACGCATATTGCTCTTCGATCTCCTTGACCTGCGCCTCGGCGGCACCAAGGATTTGCGTCTTCTCCTCGGGCACGACCATATCGTCGGCACAGAACGAAACGCCGGCACGGGTCGAGTACTTGAAGCCTGTGTACATCAACTGGTCAGCGAAAATGACCGTCTCCTTCAGACCCACCCGACGATAGCACGCATTGATCAGGCCGGAGATCGCCTTCTTGTTCATGTCCCGGTTGACCAGTTCGAATGGCATGCCCGCGGGCAGCACCTGCGACAACAGGGCGCGGCCGACAGTGGTCTTGTAGCGTTTGAAGGTTTCGACGCGCTCGCCATCGTCGTCGAACAACACCTCGCGGATACGCACCTCAACCTTGGCGTGGATCTCGACATGGCCGCTTTCGTAGGCACGATGAGCCTCGGCGACATCGGCGAATCGCATGCCCTCTCCCTTGGCGTTCACGCGATCACGCGACATGTAGTAGAGGCCAAGCACGATATCCTGCGACGGAACGATGATCGGTTCACCGTGCGCCGGCGACAGGATGTTGTTGGTCGACATCATAAGGGCACGCGCTTCGAGCTGTGCCTCCAGCGACAACGGCACGTGCACCGCCATCTGGTCACCGTCGAAGTCGGCGTTGAACGCCGAGCACACCAGCGGATGCAACTGGATCGCCTTGCCCTCAATCAGCACCGGCTCGAACGCCTGGATACCGAGACGATGCAGCGTGGGCGCACGGTTCAGCATCACGGGGTGCTCCCGGATCACTTCTTCCAGGATGTCCCAGACCTCCGGCCCTTCGCGCTCGACCAGCTTCTTCGCGGCCTTGATCGTCGTTGCCAGGCCGCGGCGATGCAGCTTGCCGAAGATGAACGGCTTGAACAGTTCCAGCGCCATCTTTTTCGGCAGACCGCACTGGTGCAGGCGCAAGGTCGGACCCACCACGATCACCGAACGGCCGGAATAGTCGACGCGCTTGCCGAGCAGGTTCTGGCGGAACCGCCCCTGCTTGCCCTTGATCATGTCGGCCAGTGACTTGAGCGGGCGCTTGTTGGTCCCTGTAATGGCGCGACCGCGACGCCCGTTGTCGAGCAGCGCATCGACCGCCTCCTGCAGCATGCGCTTCTCGTTGCGCACGATGATATCAGGCGCATTGAGTTCGAGTAGCCGCTTGAGACGGTTGTTGCGGTT
>JAQVJI010000161.1 GCA_028695255.1 Chromatiales bacterium
CGGCAGTATATGCGGACCCGTTGTCGAGTTCGTCGGTTTATCCGGGTCCGTCGATTTATTGTTCGGCCGGCTGCGAAATCTCCCGTTGGCTCGTGATGATCATATTCTAGGCAGGGCGAAATCCCGCCTTCCCGGATTTTTTGGAAAGTGAGTGAGATGAAGGTAGACACCCAGATCACCGGCAATATGGGCCTCTACTACGCGTGTTATCGCCTGTCGCGCATGGGCTGGAACGTCATGCCGACGGCGCGGAACGCCCGCGGGATCGACATCATCGCCTATAACGGCGACGGAACGGACTTCATCGGCGTTCAGGTAAAGGCCCTAAGCAAGCGAAACCCCGTTCCTCTGGGCGGGAGCCTGGACAAGGTGATGGGCAACTTCTGGGTCATCGTGAACAACCTTCTCAAAGAGCCTTCGGCATTCATCCTGCTGCCGGACGAAGTGAAGGCGTTGGCTGCTCGCGGTGAGAAGGATGGGCGGGTTTCGTACTGGCTCCAGCCAACGGCGTACGACAAGCAGGAATTTCGCGAAGCCTGGGACCGCATCGGTCATGGACACGCCATGCCGAACAAACCGCTGGAGCCGACGCGCTAACGCGCGCGGCTCAGCGGCAGCGTTAGCGGCAACAAAATTGATAGAAAGGAGGTATTACGATGCAAAACGAATATACCGCTGTTGTAAAACAGGAAGATGACTACTGGGTAGGCTGGATTGAGGAAGTTCCCGGCGTGAATTGCCAGGAAAAAACCTACGAGGAATTGAAGGAAACTTTGGAGGTTACCCTGAGAGAAGCGCTGGAATTCAATCGGCAGGATGCGCTGTCTGCCGCCGGTGGTGGTTACAAGGAAGAAAAAATCGCCATATGAAGCGAAATGAATTTCTCAAGTATCTACGAAGCCAAGGATGCGATCTCTTGAGAGAGGGCGGGAAACATTCGTGGTGGCACAATCCTGCCTTGAACAAGCGGTCCGCCATTCCGCGTCATTCGGAGATCAAGGACATCTTGGTAAAGAAGATATGCAAAGATCTCGGTGTCGAGCCAATCAAATAGCCGCTAACAAGGCGCTGCACCGGACGGCAATTCCGCTGCGCTCCATTGCCGCTGGTGAGCTTGGTCGTTGAGTGTCACAATTCCGCCTCATGGGCTACTGACACAACGGCGTCCGTAGCGCCAGTTTATACATGTGGGTAGGAGATGATTCAGGGGCTACGAAACATTGGGAAAGCGTCGGTCCAGATGTTGGAGGCGGCGGGTATTGGAACGGAGGCTCAGCTCCGTGAAAAAGGCTCAGCCGCTGCGTTCGTCTCGGTAAAGCGCGCTGGCTGTACACCAAGCTTGAATCTTCTCTGGGCAATTGAAGGTGCTCTCACGGATCGTGACTGGAAGGAGGTCGCAAAGAGCGACCGACTTTCCCTGCTCACTCAAGTTGAAATATTGGAAAAGCAAAGCCGGTCGGCTTAGCGGATGGCTCAACCGCCTTGCGTTCGCTTGCGCGCAGGCGCGTCGCGCGTCCGGAACGGGTGATCGCCGCGTTCCAGCGCCTCGACCATCAGGCGGATTGCCCAGGCCGCGACCTCGGCCGCGGCATCGCCCTTGATCCCGAATCCGTCGCGCATCTGCCACCAGGTTTCCGCCGTGATCAGGTGTCCGATCAGTGCCTTGACCGGCGCGGCCTGCGCCGCCGTGAGTCCGGCGACGACGGGGTCGATCGCCTGTGAGATCCCCTTGCGACGACTGGGCGAGAGGCGTGAGCGGATGCCGCGGCCGAGGTCGGACAGCAGCAGCGCGCGCATGAGTGCGGCGTGTTGGTCGAAGAAGCGATAGCTGGTGACGACGGTCGCCGGCAGGTCGTCGGCGGCCTTCGGGATCGGCACCTGGCCGGTGAGTTCCCGTACCCATTCCGATATCCCTTCGAGCATGTGCTCCCGCGTCGGGAAGTGGCGGAACACGGTGCGCGTCGATACGCCGGCCGCGCGTGCGGCGTCGGCGACGGAGAAGTCCGGCGAGTTGTTGTCGACGAGTTGGCGCGCCAGTGCGTTCAGGATGGCGGTGCGCGTTTCCGTGGCCTTTTCCTCGCGCTGGCGGTTGTCGTAGCGGCGTTTCTGCATGGTTCCCGTTCCTCTGTGTGCGCCATTGGGGTGTGGTTCTTCCCCCGGCATTGGCGGGTGGTCGGTGCGCTCTCGCTTTCAGGGTTGATGGACGTTGGTTTTCGGCACGTTGTTTCTCTCTCCCCTCACCCTGTCCCTCTCCCCGGGGAGAGGGGACCCTTCGTTTTGGGCTCGTCCATGAGTGCACCGCTTGTGATTCCGGCGGGCTTCAACAAATCACGTTCCATACGCTCTCCCCGGGGAGGGGTGGACCCTTCGTTTTGGGCTCGTCCATGAGTGCACCGCTTGTGATTCCGGCGGGCTTCAAAAAAATCACGTTCCATACTCTTGTGTGCGCCGATTATTGATGTCACGATAACTGACATTAAAACACGGGAGGCCCTGGTCGTGATACACCACATTTCGATTCCGGCCCGCGAGCCGCTGCGGGTGGCGCAGGCGCTGGCGGCCTTCTGGCGCGCCGAGGCGTTGCCGTTTCCGATGTACGAGGGCAGTCATATCGTGTTTCTGGACGATGCCGGCACGGCCGCCATCGAGGTCTATCCGGCCGGCCGGGTGCTGGCGCCTTCGACGCCGGAGCTGCCGGCGCTGGTGGTCGGCGACGGACCTGCGTACAGCGCGTTCCATGCGGCGATCGCGGTGCCGGTGGACGAGACGACGATTCACGGCATCTGTGCCGAACGGGGCTGGAAATGTCAGACCGGTCCGCGCGGTCCGTTCTTCCACGTGGTCGAGGTGTGGGTGGAGAACCATACCCTGCTCGAACTGCTGACGCCGGAGATGGCGGCCGAGTATGCGGCCTTCGCTTCGCCCGCCAACTGGAAGGCGATCTTCGGCACGGGCGAGGCTGCGGCGTCATGAAGACCGGTCGCGCTGGATCGTTGGCGCTCGTCTGTGCGCTTCTGCTGGGAGGCTGCGGCGGCGGTGGTTCCGATGCGCCGGAGCCGCCGCCGAATCAGCCGGCGTGCAACGCCTGGCCGGCATCGCTGTCGCTGGCGGAAACGGGCGGCATGATCACCGACGTGGTCGCGGTCTCGGCGTGCAGTCTGCTGGTGAGCGGTCATTTCGGTGCGCCGAATCCGTTCGAGCCATCGGGCGATACCAAGGGCTTCGTGCTGCGTCTGAGCCTCGGTGCCGACGGCGTGGTGCGTGAGGACTGGCGTCATCTGTTGGATAGCGCTGGCACCGACGTCGTGACGCATATCGAGCTGCGCGAGGGCGAGATTCGCTATCTGGGCTGGAGCGACGGTGCGACGCCCGGTCATGTCGCCCACGGCAAGAGCGACGTGATGATCGGCGTGCTCGATGTCGACGGCAACCTGCGCCAGTCGTCGCGCCTCGGCAACGAGCGTCCGAACCGGCCGCTGCGACTGTTCGACGTCGGCGCAGGTGCGCATGTGCTGATCGGCAACGACGACGTGTACGTTCCCAGCAATTTCGTCGAGGCCTGGGAAGATCCCTGGATCGCCGCCGTCGGTTCGTCCGCCGGGCAATACGCGCTGCAATGGTTGCAGCGTGCCGATACGCCGGTCGGCGATCGCTATTTCGCCGCGATGCAGGGCGTGGATGGCGCGATGCTGCTCGCACGCGGTGCGGACGCCGGGCCGGCGGCCGGCATCACCTTCGAGCGCCGCACGGCCGATGGCACCCTGTTATGGGAGCGCCGGTTCACGCAGAGCCCGTTCGACGCGGTGGGCGCGCTGCGTGCGGCATCGCCGGGTACCGCGCTGGTCTATGGTTCGAGCTTCCAGAATCTGGGCGGCGACATGGCGGGCGGTGCTGATCTGTTCGTGGCCGAGGTCGATCTGGCGGATGGTGCGACGCGTGTGATCCGGCAGTTCGGTACGCCCGCGACCGACTGGGCCACGGCAATGCTGGTGACCAACGCGCATCTGTATCTGGTCAGCGAGCTGTATCCGTCCGATCCCGATGACTGGCAGGTGCGTCTGAGCCGTCTGTCGATGCAGGGCGAGGTGTTGGAGGAGAGGGTGTTGTCCGACACGCGCAACGGCGCCGCGAATGCGGCCACCGTCATCGGTGGGCAACTGGTGGTGGTCGGCAGCGCCGGGGACGCCGCGGCAGGGCTGCGCGGCTGGCTGCGCTTCGTGCCGTTGACGGCGAACGATTGAGGCGATGCTGCTGTTCGCAGGCTGTTGAATAACAGCCTGCGAACGCGAGGCAAGGATGCCTCGCTCGCGAATCAAACATGTAAGTGTTTGATTCGTCGTAGCCGCGCACGGACATGTGCCGGGTGCGGCGCGTTGAAAAAGGGCAGGACAGCCCTTTTTCAACATCCTGCTAGACTCGCCCGACCACGATCGACGGTGCCGCCATGACGTCCAGCAATCGCATGCCGCTTCTGTTCTCGCTCGCCGGGCTGGTGCTGATCGCGCTCGCGCTGTCCGGCATCGCGCCCTACGACCGCATGACCTGGTGGCTCGAGGTGTCGCCGGTGCTGATCGCCCTGCCGGTCCTCGTCGCCACCTACCGCCGTTTCCCGCTCACGACGCTGCTGTACGTCCTGATCGCGCTGCATGCGCTGGTGCTGGTGTACGGTGGCGCCTACACCTACGCGCGCGTGCCGCTCGGTTTCTGGATTCAGGATGGGTTCGATCTTGCGCGCAATCCCTACGACAAGATCGGGCACTTCATGCAGGGATTCGTGCCGGTATTGATCGCGCGCGAGATCCTGTTGCGTGGCGGCTTCCTGTCGAGCCGCGCGATGACCGCCTTTCTGTCGGTCTGTATCGCGCTGGCGATCAGCGCGTTCTACGAACTGATCGAGTGGTGGACGGCGCTGGCCTTCGGTCAGGGCGCCTACGAATTTCTCGGCACGCAGGGCGATCCCTGGGATACGCAGGCCGACATGATGTGGGCCTTGATCGGCGCGCTGTGTGCGTTGCTGTCGCTGACGCGCGTACAGGATCGGCAGATCGACCGTTTGCGACAAGTCGCTCGGCCGTAGCGCGGGCGTCATGTAGTTTCATAATGTGACCTGCGAAGTTGTGCCAGGTGCACGCGCTCAGGCGTCGAAGGCGACGTAACCCGGCAGCGCCTCGATGCGCGCCATCCACTGCATCACGGCCGGATAGGTCTCCAACGTCACGTCGCCTTCGGGTGCGAGGCTGACGTAGGGGTAACAGGCGAGGTCGGCGATCGTCGGATGTCCGGCCGCGAGCCAATCGCGTTGCGTCAGGCGTGCATCCATGACCGCCAGCGCCTCGCGGCCCCAGGCCTGTGCCTCGGCGAGATCGCCGCTGCCGTTCATGCGCAGCATGCGGCGGGCGCGTGCGAGACCGTAGAGCAGTTCGTTCTCGGCCACGGCGAGCCATTGCATCACCTGCGCCATGCCCGCCGCGTCGGTCGGCAACCATTGTTCGCCGCCGTAGCGGCGCGCGAGATAGACCAGGATCGCCTGCGAATCCCAGATCACGTCGTCGCCGTCGACCAGGATCGGCAATTGTCCGCGCGGGTTGAGCGCGAGCATGCGTGGCGTGCGCGCCTCGCCTGCACGCAGATCGACCGGGATGCGTTCGTGGGCGATATCGAGCAGGGCCAGCAACAGCCGGATCTTGTAGCAGTTGCCGGAAAGGGTCATGTCGTAGAGCTGCATGTATCGGTTCCCCTGAAGCATTCGTGGATGACGGCCGCGCTTGTCCAGGACCATGCGGCTGAAAATGTTTTCCTTCTCCCTTCGGGAGAAGGTGGCCCGAAGGGCCGGATGAGGGGAGACGCCGTCAGGTTCCAGTTCCCCTCACCCTGTCCCTCTCCCCGGGGGAGAGGGGATTCTTCGATCCGGGTTCGTCGATCGCCGCGCCGCTGGTGATTCCGATCGGCCGATGAATCGCGGCCGGGAATCGTGCGACAGGCCCATGGTGTCGCCCTGGGATCGCAGTATCAAGCGCCTCTTCGGACGCGCGGATCGACGGGAATGCGCCGCGAACAATTCCAGTAGGCCTGCGCCACCTCGACCCGGATCAGGCGTTTCGCCTGCGGCCAGATGGATGCGTCGTCGCTGGCGGATTCGATGATTTCCGCGCCGCCGTTCACGCGCAGACGCGTCTGCCCGGCGAAGTCGATGAACAGCAGGCCGACCTGCGGATTGGCGATGACGTTGCCGAGCGAGTTGAACATGCGGTTGCCGTCGTAATCCGGAAACACCAGCGTCTGCGCGTCGATCACGCGCGCGGCCGATGCCGGTCCGCCGTTCGGTGTGGGATCGGTGCCGCGGAAGCTGCAATCGCAGTGTCCCTGGTCGTCCGCCGTCGCCAGGAAGAAGAACGGCAGACCCTCGATGAACAGGGCCATGCGCTCGTCGAGCGCCGGTTTCAGGATCGATGCGATGCGCGCGCTCTTGTCCTCGCTCCAGTCCTCGTTGAAACGGAACTGTGCCGTGAGTTCCCCTGGATGAAATGCGTTGCTCATGGTGTGTTTCCGTTTGCTTGTACCTTGCGCGCGGCCTGCGTCCTGCCGCCGTAACCCCAGTCGG
>JAQVJI010000162.1 GCA_028695255.1 Chromatiales bacterium
CACGGCGACACGGATCGCGTCGGCGCCGGATGTGCGCCCCCAGGGCCGCGTGCAGACGGTCAGTTATTCGGTGCGCAACGGCGACTCGCTCTACAGCATCTCACGCCGCTTCAGCGTCGCGGTGGCCGACATCCGGCGCTGGAACCGCGTCGAAGGCGACCTGCTGCGTCCCGGCCAGCGGCTGACGCTCTACGTCGACCCCACGCGCGGCATCTGAAGCGTAGGAGCAGCGGCAGCCGCGACGCTGCGTCGCTGCGACGCTGCGACGCTGCTTCGACCTCTGGGCCAAGCGCCTGTTACACCGCAAGGTGCCAGCTTCCACGATCGAAGACATCGACCGATTACAGGACATCATGGAGGCCGACCACATGCTCACCGAACGCATCGAAGGCTGGCTTGAGGAAGCCACCCGCAAGGGTCTGGAGCAAGGCCTGCAATAGGGCATCCACCGGGGCACCGCCCGCACACTGGAACGTCAGCTCGCGCGCCGCTTCGACCTCCTACCCAACTGGGTGTCCGAACGTCTGGACGCCGCCACCGAGCAGGAACTGTGGAAGCCTGGGCCAACGCGGTACTCACCGCGGAACGTCTGGAAACACTCTTCGGGCGGAATCCCTAGCGCCCGTGTCAGGCGCGGCGTTTCGCGCAATCGAGACATCCCCTTTTCATTCCGCCGGATCAGTCTGATTTTCGGACTCGAAAGAGTGCAAATCTCTGCGGCCTGGAACCGACGAGATCGACCGGAACCGCCCCGGTTCCGTACGACGGGTAGACCCAAACCAGACGGCTTTCCTGTGGCTGGTAGACGCTACTGGCCGGCGGGACTACCAGGATGTAGTCGCCTGTTCGAAAAGACTCCGGGTCGGGCGCAGCAGTGACAACTGCGTTGTGAGGAATGGAGTGATACACCAGATAGCTTGGAATAGCGCCCCGAAGATCGGTGAAGATGATCAGCCGCTGCGGCACTGCATCCATGAACGCCTTGGCCTCATCAACGGCACGGAACAGAGAGCCGCCCCATTCTGCATCACGCTTCTCGGCCGCGGTGCTCTTGCCTCGAAAGGTTTTCCAGGTGGAGATGTTCTGATGGAGCATATCCATCTGCCAACGCAGATCGAGCAATAGCCAGCCCGCGAACAGGATGATCGTCAAGGCGACGATGCTGGTGCGGATGCGGAAACGCCAAGCCACCAACAGATAGATGGCGCAGCTCAGAATGATCCAAATCCCTGCTGCCATCACCGGAGATGGGAGCTGGCCCCGCCCACTGATCGTGAAATTGACCGACGCCAGCGACCATCCTTCCAGGGCAGCCCATCCCTGCCAGAGGTGAACGAAGCGCCGTGCCATACCGGCGTCACGAAACAGCAGCGTCAGCGCATTCAGTGTGAATGGATCAGCCCGGTCCCCCAGGACAACGATGCCAAGCTGCGTGACACGGCTTTTCCATTCAGGTTGCGTACGAAGATCGAGGACATACCGTCCCGAAGCATCCAACCGCATGGGCGCGGAATGGATCTTTCCAGGCTGCTCGACCCGCGCCCAAGCCAGTACGACGCTCGGCCGCGGCGAGCCGCCCTCAAGTCTGACTATCGCCCGGTCATAAAGCGCCGCGTCGACCCACCTGGATGCAGCCGTCAGGATGATAGGTTTCTGTCCGCCAGTTCTCCTGAGCGCGATGCCGTCAGCGTTGGACGAAATCACGACATCACCGGCGTTCTGCACCGTAAAGTCACTGCCTCGCCAGTTCAAGTGAACATCTGAGACAGCCAGGACGACGAGGTGCAGCAGCAAGAAACCAGAAACCAGGCTTCCAACGACGAGCGAGCCGCTTCGCAGAACGCGCCCCATCCTCATGCCGCCCGCATCTCAACGGACTGTCGTGCGGATCGATCCTGCCATTGCACGAGGATTCTGTGTACAACGATCAGCGCAAGGAACATCAATACAGGCATCATTTGCAGCATGACCCGGTTATTGAGGGTTCCAATACGGAGATACTCGGAAGCACTGGTGAAAAAGAACACGAAGCCGTAGAGCGCGATGGACGACCAGGCCAGCACGACCATCGGCCGCAAGTCCCGAGCACGAACAGCGAGCGAAATGGCGGTGATCAGCGCCGCCACGATCAGCGGCCATGCAAGATGCCAGTTGTCGAAAACGAACAGATGTTTCAGTTGGACACCCAACAGCGGAGCAGGCGATTCAACCGTGAAATCACGAAACAATGGCAGCATGATTCTCTCCGGCGTGATCCCGAAGGCACCGATTCCCGGCAGTGACAGTTCGAATCCGCCACTCAGCATGATGACGGTCAGGGCGGCCAGAACGCCGACGAATATCCCGATGAACCAGCGCATCGGCACAACCGCAGCGAGCCAGGCGACAATCAGGGGAGCGAGCCACATGAAACCGGGCTGTTTGATGGCGATCATCCCCAGGACCAGCAGCAGGACGATCGCCGCATGACTGCCATCGCGCGTGCATGTCCACCGATAGAAGCTCAGGCTGCACAGACCGAAGGTCGCCGTCAGCCACAGATCTGCATAGCCGGCAAGCGCGGCGTGGGTATTGAGCATCGGCATGGACAGCAGCAAGTAGGTGAATAGCAGGGCGGGCAGAACAGCCACCCGGGCCAGGCGCGCTTGGCCATAAAAAGCCAGTCCGAGCGAAGCCCAGCAAAGCACCCAGGGTAGGTTCACGAGTGCATCGTCCCAACGCCCGAGCGCCGCCGCGACCCAGATTTGGATGAGCGGCACGGTCTTTGGATAGTCCCGACCCGCAGACAGATAAGCGCCCTGAAGCGATCCAATCCACCAGTCGCCCGTGAACGGTGTGGCGAGCGAGCCCGTCTCGAACCAGATGCGTGCCCGATTGGACCAGGCCGTAACCGCATCCACGGGGTAGACTGGACGCACGACGACTTCCAATCCGATGGAAACGAAACGCACCAGCAACGCACTGAGCAACAGAGCAAATACCCAGCGTTGCCAACCGGCTGGAAGCCTCACGCTCCACATCCCGGCACAGATGTCCGGTTGCAACAGCCGTCCGCCGCCGACGGCGATGGCTACTGCGATGGCAGCCAGAATGATCAGCAACGGCAGCCAGAATGCAGTCAGCAGATCCATCCGGTCCATCACGCGCAGGATCAGCGTCATCCCCAGCATGCCGAGCAGGAATCCATAGCCAAGGACCATGGGCCAGTTGCCGCGGGCCTCGCCTGACCAACCCGGCCGCATCCAGACGGCACGCAGCCAGACGGCGCCTGCCAGCCATGGCAGTAGCAGGGCGAATGCCAGTCGCAGGATTTCCACGGCGCTATCCGATCTTTGCCAGCCGCTGGATGTTGCCAGCGTTGAAATCGGCACGTACCACACATGGCAACACCACGCAGGTTCGACGGCATGGAAGACAAAGTCGCCAGACGCCGTCATCGCGCCTGTCGGTGCTCTTGCGGGGAATGGGTGTTTCGGGAGGCTCGAATATCGGCGCGCCAACGGCACGCGGCGGGGGATTCAGACGGTCAGCGGATCTGTCTGTCTGTCTGTCTGTCTGTCTGTCTGTCTGTCTGTCTGTCTGTCTGTCTGTCTGTCTGTCTGTCTGTCTGTCTGTGCAAACGACATGCCGAAATGGCTCACCCGTTGCGGGTGGCGGTCTACCGTCCGCTCTGCGTTGGCATCAATCGTGATGTGCGGCATCTTGTCGCATGCTTCGCTGTCTGGTGGACGATCTTTCCCGACTTCCGCTTGGTGCGCGTTGGTTCGAGGCGGAAGCCGTCTCGACTCCTTCGGTCGGACCGTGGGGATTATCCGGAACGGTGTGGGGCATGTCAAAGCCACGCCCCTGCCCACGGGCGCCAAACAGCATTTATGCGCCAAACCAAGGCCCTCAGCGGAAGCACCGGCAGGAACGGTGAAAGCGGCGCAAACGCGAACCTCGGCCGTCGCGCCTGCCGGCGCTCCTAGCCGAACACCGGCACCCGCGGCACCGCCTCCAGCAGACGCTGCGTATAGGGATCGCCCGGCGCCCGGCACACCTCCTCGGTCGGACCGTACTCGACCACCTTGCCCTGATACATCACCGCCATGCGGTCGGCCAGATACTCCACCACGCCGATGTTGTGCGTGATGAACAGCAACGTCAGCCCGCGTGCGCGCCGGAGTTCGAGCAGCAGTTGCAGCACCTCGGCCTGCACCGACACGTCGAGCGCGCTCGTCACCTCGTCGCAGACGATGAACGCCGGATCGAGCACCAATGCGCGCGCGATGCCGATGCGCTGGCGCTGACCGCCCGAGAATTCGTGCGGATAGCGCCACAGGCTGTCGGTCGGCATCTGTACCTGCGCCAGCACCGCGCGCGCGCGTTCGATGCGGTCCTCGTGGTTGTCGCCGATGTCATGCACGGCCATCGGTTCGGTGAGCGTGGCAGCAATGGTGAGCCGCGGATTCAGCGATGCCACCGGGTCCTGGAAGATCACCTGCATGCGGCGGCGGAAGGGCCGCAGGTCACGCGGATTCAAGCGGCCGATGTCGGTGCCGTCGAAGCGGATCGCGCCGGCGGTCGGATCGAGCAGGCGCAGGATGCCGCGCCCGAGCGTGGTCTTGCCACAGCCGGATTCGCCGACCAGCGCCAGGATCTGACCGCGCGGGATGTCGAGCGTCACGCCATCCACCGCACGTACCTGATCGACGACGCGGCGCATCAGGCCCTTGCGCACCGGGAAGTGGATGCACAGCTCGCGCAGCTCGATCAACGGCGTGCCGCCTGCAGTCGCCACGGGCGCGGCTTCGCCCGACGCGATCGACCGCTTGCGTTTGAGATTCTCCGGCAGCGCCTCGATGAGCTGGCGCGTGTAGGCGTGCTTCGGGCTGGACAGGATCTCGCGCACCGTGCCGGTCTCCACCACCCTGCCCTCGCGCATCACCGCCAACCGCTCGGCCATCTGCGCCACCACGCCGAAATCGTGCGTGATGAACAGCATGCTCATGCCGCGGCGCTCCTGGAGTTCCCGCATGAGACGCAGGATCTCGGCCTGCACGGTGACGTCGAGCGCAGTGGTCGGTTCGTCGGCGATCAGCAGATCCGGTTCGCAGATCATCGCCATCGCGATCATCACGCGCTGGCGCTGCCCGCCCGACAGCCGGTGCGGATACTCGTCGATGCGCTCAGCGGGCTTCGGGATGCGCACCTGGTCCAAGGCCTGGATCGCGACATCGCGTGCCTGCGCCTCGTCGAGTTCTGGCCGGTGCAGGCGCAGCGCCTCGACGATCTGGTCGCCGATCGTGAACACCGGATTGAGCGAGCTCATCGGCTCCTGGAAGATCATGCTGATGCGCGCACCGCGCACCGCACGCCGTTCGGTTTCGGGCAGCTTCAGCATGTCGACGCGTTCGATGCGGCCGTCTTCATGACGACGTTCGAACCAGATGCGACCGCCCGGATGGCGGGCGATGTCGCGCGGCAGGAGCTGGATCACCGACAAGGCGGTGACCGACTTGCCGCTGCCCGACTCGCCCACCAGACAGAAGGTCTCGCCGCGTTCGATGCCGAAGCTCACATCGTCGACGGCGCGTACGGTCTTGCCGTCGACGTCGAGGTAGGTCTTCAGGTTTTCGACTTCGAGCAGCATCGTCAGGTCGGCGTCTTGCCGAGATAGGGATCGATGGCATCGCGCATCGACTCGCCGATCAGGTTGTAGGCGAACACAGTGAGGAAGATCGCGCCGCCCGGAAACGCCGCCATCCACCAGTTGAAGGCCGAGGACTGCACGGCCTGGTTCAGCATCTGACCCCAGGACGGGTCGTCGATGAGGCCGAGCCCGAGAAAGCTCAAGGTCGCTTCGGCCAGGATCGCCGAGGCGACGCCGAAGCTCGCCGCGACCAGAATCGGCGCGACGCCGTTTGGCAGCATGTGGCGGAACAGGATCGAACGCAGCGGCAGGCCGCAGGCCACCGCCGCCTGCACATAGTCCTGCCCGCGCAGCTTGAGGAACTCGGCGCGCACGTAACGCGCATAGCCGGACCAGCCGGTGATGCCGATGATGATCATCATCATGTACAGGCTGCGCCCGAAGAAGGCGACGAAGGTCAGCAGCAGGAACAGCGTCGGTATGGCCTCGAAGATCTCCACCACGCGCATGCCGATCATGTCGACGATGCCCGAGAAATAGCCCATCAGGCCACCGACGATGACGCCGATGACGAGCGCGATGCCGGTGGCGATGAAGCCGATGCCGAGCGCGATGCGTGATGCGTGGATCATGCGCGACAGCACGTCGGCGCCGTTCTCCTCGGTGCCGAGCCAGTGCCGGCGCTCGTCGGTGCGCAACGGCGATTCGAGCCCCGTATCGCCGTAGTCGCGCAGATAGTCCTTGGGCGAGTACGGCACCGGCGCGCGCAACACCCAGTCGTAGCGGCCGGTCGCCTGCTGCTCGCGGTATTGTTCGTACACGACGAGTTGGGGCGGAC
>JAQVJI010000163.1 GCA_028695255.1 Chromatiales bacterium
CAGAGCTTCGGGATCGTGTGGTTGGAGCGTGCCGTCATCCGTGTCGGCGAGGGTGATGCGACGGACGTTTCCTGCGTCGCGCCCATGTTCGATGGCATGGGGTTTCTCCTCGTTGGTATCGGCCGCAAGGGCGGGTTCGGAATCGGCACCGGCAGCGGCCGGCACCGGACGCATTGTGGGGAATGCGTCCGGTGCCGGCAATGCGTTATTCGTGCTCTATGTGAGCAGGATCAACAACAGCGTGATGTGAGGGACTGCTCGCATCGAAACGGGGCGACGCAATCATCGCCGTTGCATCTGCGCAACGCGCATCATCGTATGGACGCTTCTCCGCGGCGTTCCCGCTCCAGCGCCTCGAACAGCTCGGGCGGCGCGATGCGTCCGTACAGGACGTTGCCTGCGGGCGTGACGATGGCCGGCGTGCCGATCAGCCGCAATTCGCGCGCGAGTTCGAGCTGTCGCCGTACCGGATTGTCGCAGGCCGGCGCGCTGATGATCTCGTCGCGCTTGGCGCGGCTCAAGGCGTCGTGGCGGTCGTCGCTGCACCACACGGCATTCATCTGCGGATAGGCGTTGCCGATGTTGGGGAAGGCCGCATAGCGCACGCGGATGTCCCACATCAGGTAGTCGTCGATGTGGCGATGGATGCTGCGGCAGTAGGGGCAGTTGACGTCGGTGAAGATGGTGACCGTGTAACGCGGTTCGGTCGGCGAGTAGACGATGAGTTCGTCATCCGGCAGGGCCGACACCTTTTCCTTGACGATGCTCCGTATATCCTGTGCGAGGAGCGCGCCGGATGCCAGGCAGAGCAGACATGCCAGAAGTGCTGCAACGAACGTTTTCGCCATGGATTTGCCTCCGCATTTGTGTGTTGTCGTAGGACGTCCGGGTCTGTGATTGTATTCCGGCATGGTTGTCCAGCGGATCGCCCGGCGCCACAATGCGCTTGCGGATGCATCGACCAGGGAAGGAGGACGGACCCATGGGCATCGTGACGTTGATGTTGGCGCTGGCGCTGCCAGTACAGGCGCAGGTGTTTCGTTGTGACACCGCGCAGGGCGTGGTGTTCACGGATACCGAATGCGCCTCGCCCGCCGAACAGACGGAACTGGAACTGCCGGCCGCGCCGCGCCGTGTGCCGGTGCGCCGACCGCAGACGCAGACGGGCACGCCGAAATCTGCGACCGCGACCGAACGTCCCGCGCCGCGCCTGCGTCGCGAACCGTTGTTCGATGCCGGCGACTGCGCCCGGGCGACACGCGAACTCGATCTGGCGCGCAGCGCAAAGACGCCGGATGCCACGGCGGTGCGCGCCTTTGATGACGTGCGCAAACTGAAATGCTCGACCGCGGAGCGGGCCGAGGATGTCGACAAACAGGATTGCGAACGCGTGGTGCGCCAGTATCTGGTGACGGCCACGGCGAGGATCAAACGCGACCGCACGGAGGTCGGCCGGCTCAGGTCATCGATGACGGCCGCCTGCCGTGCGACCGCCGGCCGATGAGGTGAGACATGCAGAACACCACGCCATCCCCCGATGCATCCGCGCATCCGCCGCCGACGGCGCCGCGGCGGTTCGGCTGGCCGCAGGTCCTGGGCATCGTGCTCGTGACCGTCGTCGTCACGGTGGCCGCGACGGTATGGCTGATACGCACCTACGTCCTGCCGGCGCCGTTCACGCCGGTGGTGCTGTCGCCGCAGGAGATGCAGGTGGTCGAGGCCAAGCTCGCGCGCCTGGATCTGCCGGGTGCCTATCCGCAGCAACGCTCGCCGGGCATCGGCGAGCCCGATCGACGGGCCGAACGCGACCGGCCATTGATCGATCTCGACGCCAATGACGGACCGCTGGTGCCGGAACTCTATCGCGAGGACCCGGCGAGCCGCACGGTCATGTTCACGCAGCGCGAACTCAACGGCCTGATCGCCCGCGATCCGAATCTGGTCGGGCGGGCCGCGGTGCATCTGGCGCCGGGGCAGTTGAGCCTGCAAATGCTGATCCCGCTCGATCCCGAGTTCCCGCTGCTCGGCGGACGCAACCTGCGCGTCGCCGCCGGTCTCGGTCTGGCCTATGCCGACGGCCGGCCGCAGGTGGTGCTGAAGGGCGTGAGTCTGATGGGCGTGCCGATCCCGAATGCCTGGTTGGGCGGCATCAAGAACGTCGATCTGGTGCGCGAGTTCGGGGACGAAGGTTTCTGGAAGGCCGTCGCCGAGGGCATCGAATCGGTACAGGTGCAGGACGGCCGGCTCACGCTGGTGTTGCGCGAGTAGCATCAGCGCGCGATTGCGACAGCCTTGCCATCCGTCAGCGTGAGCAGGTCGCGTGCCGCGAGTTCGATCTCCAGACCCCGTCGGCCGGCGCTGACGAAAATGCTGTCGTGGTCGAGCGCGGAGGCGTCGAGGAACAACGGCAGTCGTTTCTTCTGTCCGAGCGGACTGATCCCGCCCAGGATGTAGCCGGTGGCGCGTTCGGCCGCCTTCGGATCGGCCATGTCGGCGCGCTTGCAGCCGGCGGCGGATGCCAGTGCCTTGAGATCCAGGTTGTGTGTGACCGGCAGTACCGCCACCGCGAGCCTGCCGCCGAGATCCGTCACCAGCGTCTTGAACACCCGTTCGGGCCGGATGTCGAGCGCGTTGCCCAACGCATCGGCGGCCTCCAGTCCGTAGGATGCGGCCATTGGGTCGTGACGATATTCGTGCACCGTATGGACGATGCCTTTCCTGCGGGCGAGATCGATGGCGGGCGTCATCTGTTTCCGTCACTGACTGGTGGTGGGAGCCCGGCCCTCCGGGCGATGCGTTCAGGTATTGCACTGCGGTCAGGTCGCATATCGCCGAGGGGGCTCGGCTCCTACGAACCGGATGCCGTGAGAGGCCTCATGTGTGCGTTCGGACTATACTGGCCGCGCCCACAATTCGCCACCGACACGGAGTCCGAGATGAAGATGCGTTCGATGTCCCTCTGCAAGTGTTTGTCGCTGTTCGCGCTGTGTCTGCTGCCCGCCGCGGCTTCGGCGGTCGGTCGTGTCGA
This sequence comes from Chromatiales bacterium, assembly GCA_028695255.1. Taxonomy (GTDB): domain Bacteria; phylum Pseudomonadota; class Gammaproteobacteria; order Ectothiorhodospirales; family Ectothiorhodospiraceae; genus JAQVJI01. The sequence goes on from JAQVJI010000163.1 coordinate 3,029, forward strand.
CGTTTGTCTCCAGTACGGGCGGGCGCTGCACGCGGCGCACGATCCTGAATACGCCGACCTGCTGTTCGATCCGGTACCGGAGCCGCGCGTCGAGGTGCTGAAAGGCGGTTTCGCCGCGCAGGGCGTGAGCACGGTAGTGACGGGTTACGCAGCGCTGCTGCGCAAGTCGGGCGGCATGAGCGACGTACGCTTCCATTGTCAGCTCGACGACCAGCAGCGCGTGACCTTCTTCCACGTGACGCCGGACAAGAGCATCACCGCGCTGCGCGAATGCCGGCATGGCACGCCGAGCCCACGCGAGATTTCCGCCTGTCTGCGGCGTCTGGATGCGGAAAGCAGCCAGGCGCTGGCGCGCGCGCTGACGCTGGAACTCGATGCGGCCGGCCAGATCGAGCCGGCCGATGCACGGCGTCGCGCGCTGGATCGCGTACACGACGTCGATCTGGTGTGGATGCGCTACCGTGATTCCGAATGCGGCCGCTGGACCGTGCGCGGCAAGCTGGACGAGGATGCCTACTACGCCTGCCGTGTCGATCTGGCGCGCGAGCGGTTGCCGCGACGCGGGACGGTGGATTGAGAAGGGGAACTGCCCGTGATTGGGCTTCGATTCTTCCGGGCCGGGTGCCCGACGAACCTGGTCAGGCGGGCGGGTCTTCCGTCATCGTCAGAATGGCCCCGACGATGTCGTTCATGGTGATGATGCCTTCCAGCTCGTTGTTGTTCAGTACCACGATGCGGCGAATGCCCTGGTTCACCATCAGGCGGGCGACGTGCTTGATTTCGAGTTCGCTCGAAAGGGTGATCACCGGCTTGGAGCACACGTCGTAGACGTTCACGAGGTCGATGTCACCTTCCTCGGCGACGATCGTTTTCAGGATGGTGGTGTAGGTGATGATGCCGTAGGCATCGTGCGTGTGTCGTTTCTCGACCACCAGTGATTTGACGCCATGGTGTTTCATGATCTGCATGGCTTCGCGGATGGTGGCGAATGGTGACACGGTCACCACGTTACGCACCATGATGTCCTTCACGAGCATTGGAATTCCTCCGGTCGGGGGCGAGAAAACGGTTCGCAATCGATGCGTGGGCTCAAATCTCGTCCTTGATGTGTTCCTCGAATCGGCTGATCTGTCCGATGTCGATGCCGGCGATGTGCTCCAGTGGGATCGTGAACACGACGCCCTTGGTGTGTGCTTGCAGATTCAGTTCCTTGGCCAGATTTTTCATGACAGACAGTGACAGCTTCTTTTCGAGCACGAAGATGAGCACCGACTGACTGCCTTCGTAGGTCAGTCCGAAGAAGGTCTTCTTTACTTCTGCACCCAGGCCGCGTGCGTCGAGAATGGTGACGCCGCCAGCGCCGGAACGTTTGGCGATATCGATCGCCTTTTCTTCCAACTCCTCGGCCAGGATGGCCATCAGGACCGAAAACTTCATGGCTGTTGCCCTCTGAGTCTGGCGATCCGCTCAATTGAAATAGCATAGAGCATCACGGTTACGATGGGAAAGATCGAGGCAAAGGCGATGAGGCCGAAGCCGTCGATCAGGACGTTACGGCCTTCGATGTTCGTGGCGAGGCCGATGCCGAGCGCAGTGACCAACGGCACTGTCACCTCGGAGGTGGTTACACCACCCAAGTCGAAGGCCAGCGCGACGATGTACGATGGCGCCAGCCAGGTGAGCAGGATGACGAGGATATAACCCGCCATGATGTAGAAGTGGATGGAATCGCCGGTGATGATACGGTGTACGCCAATGGTAATGCCTACTGCCACGCCGAGCGCGACCAGCAGGCGGATGACAGTGCCTTTCAGGCGTCCTCTCGCGGCCTCTTCCGCCTTTGCGCCGATCGCGATCAACGCGGGTTCCGCCATGGTCGTGGCGAAGCCGATCAGGAATGCGAATACGTAGATATAGCCTGCTTGATTCAGCGTGATGAGCTGCTCCGCCATGCTGCGGCCGATCGGGAACAGGCCAAGCTTCAGACCGACGACGAAGGCGTAGAGGCCGACGATGACGAGCACGAAGCCGGCCGTCACGCGCGGCAGGTGCGCGATCGGCTTCCTGAGCGCCACGTACTGGAAGAACAGCACCACCAGGATGATCGGCAGCACGTCGCGGAACATCGTCAGCAGGTCGATCAACATGTCGACGAAGAAGTGCCGTTGTTCCGGCACCTCTGCAGCACTCACGGCGAGGACGGCAAGGTCCTGCTCTCCAAGGTTGTATACCAGGATGCCGTAGAGCTGTACCGAGATCATCGGCACCGTCACCGCCAGTGCCACCAGCCCGAATCCGTCCGTCAGCGCGCTGCGCCCCTTGATGGATGCAGCGAGCCCGATGCCGAGCGCGGCGATCAGCGGTACGGTCACGATGTTGGTGGTTACGCCACCGGAATCGTAGGCAAGACCGACGATCTCAGCCGGTGCAAAGAAGGTGATGATCATCACCAGCAGGTAGCCGCTGATCATGTACCAGTGGATCGGATGTCCGAACACGATGCGCATGATGCCGAGTGCGATCACGGCACCGACTGATGTGGCGACGATGATGCGCAGGGTGAAGGCGTCGATGCGTCCGGAGCTGATGGTCTGGGCCTGGTTCGCCACCGCGATCAGTGCCGGTTCCGCGATGACGGTCGAAAAGCCGAGACAGAAGCCGAACACCAGCAGCAGCGACAGCGACCCGCGGCGTGCGAATTCGTTGGACAGGTTCTTGCCGATCGGGAAGATGCCCATCTCCAGACCTTGCAGGAACAGGGCGACACCCAGGATGACCACGAGCAGGCCGAGCACCATGCCGCCCAGCCCCTCCGGGACCTGCTGCATGACGACGCCCTGAAAGAAGGCGACCACCAGGATGATGGGCAGGAGATTGCGGGCCGCGTGCCCGATCTCGCCCCAGAACGCCTTGATGAAGTCCAAGCGTCGATTCCGTCGTTGTGATTGAGCCAGGGTTTGATGCCACCGTCAGCGGGCGGCCGATTCCTCGTCGTCCAGGAAATGCGCCATCGCCGCGATGTCGATGCCGTCGGCGTGATCTACCGGCAGCGTGAAGGCCAGGCCGTTGAAGCGTTCCAGCAGATGCAGCTCGCGGGTCAGGGCTTCGGCGATGCGTGGGGCGCGAATCTCGTCGGAAAGGAACAGCAACGTCGACTCCAGGCCCTGATAAGTCTGGCCCAGGAAGGTCTTGTGTTCGGGAAAACCGATGCCGCGCCCGTCGAGAATGCTGATGCCCTTTGCGCCGTGGCGGCGCGCGATCGCGACGGCCTCTTCCTCCAGCGGGTGCGCCAGGATTGCCACCACTAGTCCGATGAAACAGAAGAATTGCACCGAATGCGGCGAGAAGGATCGGCGTACTTCCACTTCAGAGGTTTGGCGTTTTTGTTGTACTGGCGGATGTAGCGCATGAGCTTCTTGTGCAAGTCGGTG
>JAQVJI010000164.1 GCA_028695255.1 Chromatiales bacterium
GTTCGCGCAGGCGCATCTGATGTTCGGCGAGGCCGCGCGCGGTCTGGCGATCGTCGTGTGGGAGGACTACCGCGGATTCCTGCTCGCCATCCTGCCGCCCGGCGCCTTCATCGGCCTCGGCCTGCTGATCGCCGGCAAGAACGTCATCGACACGCGCATGAAGCAGGCCGCCACCGTCCGCGCAAAGGCAGCACAGGCCGCATCGACCGCCTGACATGAACCCCGCCAAGCGAACGGCGATCTACGAACGCCTGCGCGCCGTCAATCCGCGCCCGACGACCGAACTGAACTACAGCACGCCGTTCGAACTGCTGATCGCCGTCATCCTGTCGGCACAGGCCACCGACAAGGGCGTCAACAAGGCCACAGCGAAACTGTTCCCGGTCGCCCACACGCCGCAGGCCATCCTCGACCTCGGCCTCGACGGCCTGAAGCAGCACATCAAGACCATCGGCCTCTACAACGCCAAGGCCGGGAACATCCTCAAGACCTGCCGCATCCTGGTCGAGCAGCACGGCGGCGAGGTACCACACGACCGCGCCGCCCTCGAAGCCCTGCCCGGCGTCGGCCGCAAGACCGCCAACGTCATTCTCAACACCGCCTTCGGCGAACCCACCATCGCCGTCGACACCCACATCTTCCGCGTCGCCAACCGCACCGGCCTCGCACCCGGCAAGACCGTGCTCGAAGTCGAAAAGAAACTCCTCAAGTTCACCCCGCCCGAGTTCCGCCACGACGCCCACCACTGGCTGATCCTGCACGGCCGCTACACCTGCACCGCGCGCAGCCCGAAATGCCCCGAGTGCATCATCCGGGACCTGTGCGAGTTCAAGAGCAAGACGGCGGGAAACGGCGGTCGTTGAGGCTCCGAAGGGCGCCGTCAGGCGTGGGTCGAGGAACGAAACCCACGCGGAACGCTCAAGCGATCACCCGGAAGATCGAGCGCGCACGAATCCACATGGTGGCACGGTGCGCCGCCAGTTCGTCCGGCATCTCAGACCTTACCGCCCCGGACCCCGGCACACAGCATCGGAAGGCGGTTGCGCAGTTCGATTCCAGACCCGAATGCCCCGCCGATGACTGGCCCCTCGGGACGGCAGGGTGTATTTTTTACCAAATCCTCATCGATCTCCCGGAGGTATGAGATGACCGCTACCGCGACCTTGTCCAGCAAGTTCCAGATCTCCATCCCGAAGGCCGTACGTGAGGAGCAGCAGTGGGAAGCAGGGCAGGAATTCGTATTCATCCCCAAGGGCAAGGGCGTACTGGTGATGCCCGTTCCGGAACTGAACCAGTTGGCCGGCATCGCCAGGGGCGCACGCAAGGACGACTACCGCGACCGCAAGGACCGCTACTGATGGCGGTGTCCCTGCGCGTGGTCGATACCTCGGCCTGGATCGAGTGGCTCGCGGGCAGCGCGCTCGGCAGGAAACTGGGCAAGCATTTCCCGGACAAACTCCAGTGCATCGTACCGACCATCGTGCAACTCGAACTGTCGAAGTAGATGGTGCGCGAGGTCGGCGAAGATCAGGCCGACCAAGTGATCACCTACACGCAGAAGTGTGTCGTCGTGCCCCTGGACACCAGCATCGCCCTGCTGGCGGCGGATCTGCACCGCGAGCACAAACTGGCCACCGCCGACGCCATCGTCTACGCAACGGCGCGCCACCAGGGCGCGGAACTGCTCACCTGCGATGCGCACTTCGAGGACCTGCCGGGCGTGGTGCTGATCGCGAAAACCACCCGGTCGCCCTGAATTCACCGCCCACCTGCTTTCCTGATGATGTGGTCCAGCGCGTCACGGACACCGCTGCTCGAGTTCACCGCCCCCGAATTCCGCCACGACGCCCATCACTGACTGATCCTGCACGGCTGCCACGCCTGCACCGCGCGCAGCCCGAAATACCCCGAGTGCATCATCCGGGACCTGTGCGAGTTCAAGGGCAAAACGGCGGGAAACGGCGGACGTTGAAGCCGCGGAGGGGCACCGCTAAACTTCAATAGACACGCGGCACCGAAGACGGCGAGGACGTAACGTGTTGACATTGCACACCGAAAACCTGGGCCAGGTAACGATCCCGGTCCCCTTCTGCGAGCAACTGGGCATCAAGCCGGGCACCCTGCTCGAAGCCTCTGTCGTGGGCGACCACATCGAACTGCGCCCACTGCCGGCCGACCCCATCGCGGCATTCGCCGGCTCCATCGCATCCCGGGAAAGCCTGTCCGAAGCATTGATCGAAGAACATCGACAGGAAGTCGAACGTGACCCGAAATCCTGAAGCCATCGTCCCTCGACGCCTGCGCTGTTTCGCCTGGCGCAGGCAGAACCCGGCATGGTGCAAGTCAGGGACATCCTCTACTCGGCCACGCGCGGCACATGCCGGGTACTCATGCACCAGATCAACCTTGGCGAGGTCGTGTACATGATCGGCAAGCGACACGGATGGTCCGTCGCCAAACACAAGCGAGACGAAATATCCCGGCTGCCAATCCAGATCGTGCCACTCACCGACGCGCTTTTCTGGCAAGCGGCGAGATCAAGGCACACCACGCACTGTCCTATGCCGACGCCTTCGCGGCCGCGCTCGCCATTGCCGAAGACGCCACGATCCTGACCGCCGACGCGGAATTCGCCACGCTGGGCGACCGATTGCAACGACTCAAAATATAAGGCGGGCTCCGGCATCCGGGCTACGCTTGCTTGGGTGTTGTCTACTCAGTGGCAGTGGTATACGCCGGTCTTCCGATCATGGTGGCATCCGAACTTGTCTGTACCGCCTGAATGCGCCATGGCAACGGAAACCGTAGCTAGGCAGAGCAGTGCGGTTGTGAGGATGGCAAGCGATTTTCGCATTGGCAATCTCCTTATGTGATGCGCTTTGGTTAATGCAGGGTGTAGCCCGTCAACTCCATCGTGTACTGCATCGCAGGCGTATTCTGGCCCGGATCAGCATAACCCAGAGAATCCCGCCATTCCTTGATCATTCCATAAGCTGGGTTGTACCAGCGGGTGATCGTATCCTGTTGAATTGAATACGGGAGCCCGTAATTGTTATGCGTAGCAAGAGAATTCAGGGTTGCCACGCGACTGATGTACACGGGGAACACCTCGAATTTGCCGGCCGGGACCTCCACAACTTCAACCGCTCCGACATTGACCGTCTCCTGGATATGCCAAGTGCTGCATACCGAGTTGACGCACTGGTTCGGTGTGACGCTGAAATAGTCGCTGCTCCACTGCATGCCGGTCGAGAAAATAGCCGGTAGGTGAAAGACGCCGGACGGATAGTTGTGCCAGAAATACATGTTGGATGCAGCGATATACCGTAGGTGCGCATAGATGCCGGCCTGACTTTGGGACAGGTATTCGGCGTTCCATGAGTAGCCGCCGCCATCCTGTACTACGTCGTGTATTTCGAAGATAACCGGGTCCGGCAGTTCCGGGTTGCCGTGCGCGGTGTCGATCTCGTAGGTGACGGTTTCGGTGCCGCTGAACGGCGTAGTCGTGGTTGCTGGGATTGTTCTGTGCTCACCATTTACTCGATAGGTCAGCGTGTCGCCGCTCTTGATTATGCGGTGCACGCCGTTGTTGATGATGGGTATGGTGTCCTGCCCGACATCAATGGACCCATCATCGCCGCCGATCCCGCCAGGGATGGTACAGGTGGCGAGCAGCGACATCAGGAACAGAATGATCGACTCTTTCATAAGGCATTCTCCTTGCTAGAGTTTTCGCCCATTTCATGCCCACACTGCGCGGCCGAGAATGGACTGTGTTTGCCGGTCGCCGTTTTCGATCACGACCGACTCATACTGCTGGTTGCCTGAAATGACGATCAGCGCCTTGTCCGGCACCCGGCACTGAATCCGCTTGACGAACAACTCGCCGTCGATCGCGAGCACAAATACCCCATCCATTTTGAATATCGCCGACGGCGCCGGGCCAGGGCTTCGATCCGCCGGCATATTCCAGCACCGGCGACAGCGCGTCATGGACGGGCAGGCCGGCGGGCGGCCACTGCAATGCGTCGGCTGCCGCCGCCGGGCCTGCCGCGAGAACCAGCAACAGCAGGGGATGAAGACGGCGGCGCGCGCGGCCGCTGCGAACGGCATCGGTGGTAGGGCTCGGATCTCGCATGGGAATGTCTCCTTGAGGTGGCATTGCCGGGTGAACGCGGGGTGCAGGGGGCCGCAGGGATGGGCGCGGAGAAACGGCGACGGCCGGATGAACGGGTTCATCCGGCGCGGAAACAGGGATCGGGGTGTCGTGGGGGCACCGGGTGGCGCGAGGGGTAAGGCATGCCGCAGGGGCGCCGGATGGCGCGACGGGTACGGCAGGAATCCGGAGGTTCGGGGCGCGGCTGCCTGCCGCGTCTACGCGGGCCTGGATCGACTCGAATCGTAGGAGCCCGGCCCTCCGGGCGATGCGGTGGGCGCGGTGCCTTCGTTCGACGCCGGTCGCCGAGGGGGCTCGGCTCCTACGGCCTCGAATGCACGCCGGCTCGGCTCGGCTCGGCTCGGCTCGGCTCGGCTCGGCTCGGCTCGGCAAAGATCAAGGTGGTCTGAAGGGACTTCATGTCAAGCGTCTCCCACGCCTTTCGTCCACGACATCAAGGCCGCCGAGCGTTCAGGCCGGCGTCTCGGATTCTCTCGCTGCGCACGGCGACCTTTCGCTTCCCGCCATGCCACGAACAATGTCCTCGCTACGATTCCGGCATTCGCCGGATCGGCACCTTGTAACATCGACCCGCCAGCCGGTCAACGATACGCCCGATACCCGTTCCGTCGCCCGCCGCGCCCGGACAGCACGTCACGCGAGACAACGGAACCACGCGAAGGACGGATTGCGCGGCCGAACGGGATCAAGTGCCCTGGCATTCCACCGCACATGGCAGGCACAGACGGCCAGGTACCCATCCGATACAAGCCCCTCCCGCCATCGTCGATCATCCGTTTTTCCCTTACACCGACCACGCACGCCTTCTTCTCCAAGGGGTTCGCTCGAACATGACCTCACCGCAGGAACAGGCCATTCAGACGCTCGTCGAGGCCGCCCACCCCGAGCGCACATCCTGTTCGGTTCCCACGCGCGCAGTGAGGCGCGGCAGGACTCCGACATGGATTTCCTGGTCATCAAATCCACAGTCGAGGACCGCGCCCGGAAAATGGTCCGGTTGCGCCGTGCCCTGCGGCCCTTGCGCATTCCCGTGGATGTGCTCGTTTACTCGACCGACGAGGTCGCACGCTGGGGTGACCAGCCAGGCAGCGCACTGTACTGGGCCTTGCGCGAAGGCAGGATCGTCTACGGGTGATGCCACGCATCGTCGCGGCAGAGCCGCTCCCACGATGACAACGGTCGCGGCGCGGGCAAGACGCACATGCCCACGCCGCCCTGCGCGTGGGTTTCGTTCCTCAACCCACCCTACACCGACTTCGCGGCAACCGCGGATGCGGCAATACCGTTCGCAGACGATCAGTTCCCGCCCAGCGCGTTCCACAGTGCGGCGAGCATGGCCAGCAGCCACGACAGCAACTGCTCGAAGAACTGCGACCCTCCCCCGCCGCCGGTCGGTGGCGGTGAAGTGCCGGCCGTGACGGTGATGTCGATCGTCAGTTGGGCGCTGTCGACCGTGCCGTCGTAGGCCATCACCTTGAAGCCGTAGTTGCCGGGTGCGACGCCGACGTTCGGCCACGAGAACGCGCCCGTCGCGGCCGAGAAGGACGCGCCGGAAGGCGGATTGGTGACGGCGACGTAGACCAGGGGATCGTTCTCCGGGTCGGTGGCGCTCACCGTGAAGTAGAGGCTCCCGCCCTGCGCCACCGATTTCGGCGCCACGGGATTCATCACCGGCGGGTTGTTGGTGCGCACCGCAAAGGTCTGGCTGGCGCTGTAGCCATTGCCGTCGACGACCGTCACCTTGATGGTGTGGCTGCCGCCGGGATTGGGGCCGACGAAGCTGGCCACCGCTGTGTTGGCGCCCATCAGCGTTACCGGCGTGCCCGCGATCTGGGTCCACTGCCAGGTAAAGGACGTGCTGCCACCGCTACTGGGTGTAGCGGTCGCGATCAGCGAGGCGGTCTGGCCGCCGGTGATGAGCGAGGGATGACTCACGCTCAGGCTCGGCCCGCCGCCATCGAGCAGGTCGAGGGCCGCACGGGCATCGAGCAGGCCCGCGCCGCAGAGCCCCGGATTCTGCGCGCAATACAGCCCGGCCGGGAACGGCCGGGCGGCATTGGTCAGCTTGCCTGCGACATCGTCCGGCGACAGCGTCGGCATCTTCGACAACAACAGCGCCGCGGCACCGGCGGCGTGAGGGGCGGCCATGCTGGTGCCGGCGCCCCCGCCGATCGCCGG
>JAQVJI010000165.1 GCA_028695255.1 Chromatiales bacterium
GCCGGTGAGCGGGACGTCAGGGTGGTGATGTTGGCGTCGCTCGGCAGCAACAGGTCTTCGAGGAAGAAGGCCGACAGTTCGGCGCGTCCGGCCAGCCCGGATTTGCGATAGATCGCCACCGCCTGCTGGCGGATGGTGCGTTCGCTGCGGTCGGTGGCGAGCGCGATGTCCTTGTGGCTCATGCCCTTGAGCAGCAACAGGGCGGTGTTTCGTTCCGCCGCCGTCAATCCCCATTCGCACAGTTGGTCGTCGATGGCCCGGCCGAGGCCGTTGATGAAGGTCTGTGCGCTCTTGTCGGTCGCCTGATAGCGGGCGAGGACGCGCTGGGTGCGCAGCAGGCTGATGCCGAGATACAGCGCCGTCGCCAGACACAGTGCGATGAGTGCAATTTCGATGACGTAGTGGGCCGGGGTCATGCCGCCGGTGAGATCGAGGGCGAGGTCGCCGAAGCTGAGCGCGACGATCGCCAGCAGCAGCAAGACCAGGCGGATTTGCAGCGATTGCTTTCTGGTTGACATGAGTTGTCCCCTCATCAGTCATTCGACCCATGGTGTCGTCGGCAGCGATCCGCTTCGGATCGACCGCGTCGACGACATCCTGCGTCGTCATGGTTGTTTCGACCCGGACGAGCACATGCCGGGTGTGCGAATCCGGCGTTCTGTCGCCGATTTTTATGTTTGATCCCAAGTCCCTGGAATCTTCATTGCGACATCCGTCGCATGATTCATGTGCATCACGAACATGTGTCGCAATCGACGTTTGCCCGTTTCGCGGTCGCGATGCCGTTGCTAGGTTCCACATGCCCGGATGGAGGCATGACCGAGTAATGCCGGCATCTGCGGCGTTGTCCTTGTCAGATTGCGGGCAGGGTGCACCCGCGCCCGCTTTTTTGTCCTGTGATGAGGATAACACGGCAGAACCGGCGGTCGGCCAGTGACGTTGCCGTGGCGCATTACCGTCGCGTGTTACGACCGGGCAACGGCCGTTTCATGATGCAAATAAATCAATGAGGGGTGGACATGAGCAGATTCCCAGCGTTCAGATCGATGTTTCTGGTCTGTGCCGCGGTCCTGATCGGGGCGGCGAGCATGGTGCCTGAGGATGCGAAGGCGGTACCGGCCTTCGCGCGACAGACCGGCATGGCCTGCGTGGCCTGCCACAACCAGGCCTTCCCGGCCCTCAATTCGTTCGGCCGCATGTTCAAGGCCAACGGCTACACCATGGTCGGCGGCCAGAGCCTGATCGAAGGCGAGCACATTTCACTGCCGATGGCGCTCAACATGTCGGCGGTGGCCAAGATCCGCTATGCCAAGACCAACGGCAATACGGACACCGGCACCGATCACGGCCAGATCCAGTGGCCGGACGAGGCGGCGTTCCTGGTCGGCGGCAAGGTTGCGGACAAGGTCGGCTTCCTGATGGAAATCGGCATGGCCGGCATCGCGACCCCGGTGGAAGTGGACATGGAGACGGGCGAGGGCGAGGGTGAGGGTATCGCACTGCTCAGTTCCAAGCTGCACTTCAACGTCGCCGAGTTCGGCGGCAGCAACTTCAGCATCGTGCCGTTCTCCACCGATGGTCTCGGCGTGGGCTACGGCTTCGAACTGCTGAACACCGGCGCGCAGCGTGCGCAGCGTCCGATCGAGTACCGCACCGGCTTCAGCGCCGCGCAGGCCCTCGAGGTTGGCAGCGGTGCGGCGACCGGCATGTCGTTCGTCCTCGGCAACAACAACTACTTCGTGAGCTATACACCCTGGACGCCCGGCTTCAACGGCGACAACTTCGACGTCAGCGTCTCGGGTCTCGCGCATTACTTCCGTGCCGTGTACATGCCGCATCTGTTCGGCTTCGATACCGGTTTCGGCATTCAGCTCTGGGCCGGTGACTCGGAGGTTGCGGATGCCGACGGCGAGCGCGTCACTGCCAGCACCGATGCCTGGGTGATCGATGCGCAGGCGTTGGGCGAGATCGCCGAAATGCCGCTCAGCCTGTATGCGAGCTACGGCTCCGCCAAGGGTGGTGATGACAGCATCTGGAACGACAATCCGAACGACGCCAAGGCGTTCGCGATGATGGGCCAGCTCGGCGTACTGCCGAACCGCGCCAACGTCTACCTGGCCTACCGCACGATGGACAGCGGTGCGGATGACGACAGCCGTTTCAATGCCGTCACGCTCGGCGGCCAGTATCTGTATTCACAGAACCTGCGCTTCGAGTTGTTCCATGTGATCGAGAACGGTTCGGGCGTCGACATGCGCGCCACGGAGCGTGACTCGATGACCATGATCCAGCTGTTCGCAGGCTTCTGAGGAGACATCGACGATGAGAAATATGAAGAGATTCATGCTGACGGCGGTTCTCGCAACGGGTCTGCTGGCGAGCCTCCAGACCCAGGCGGCACTTCGTTCCTTCGAGGGATGGAAGCTCTACAACACCTATTGCTTCCTGTGTCATGGCACGACGGGCAAGGGTGATGGTCCGCTGGCGAAAAGCCTCAAACTGACCCCGCGCAACCTCACCGATCCGGTGATCATCGGGCAGCGTTCCGACCGTGAGCTGGTGCGATTGATACGCGGCATGGGTGCGCACGACAAGGTGTCGGACATGCCGCAGTGGGGGAGCGTACTGGCCGAGCCGCAGGTCGAGTCGCTGGTGTCGTACATCCGCTTCCTGTCGAGTTCGCCGCATGGGCTGGTGGGCGATCCGCAGGTCGGGCAGCAGGTCTATCAGCGCTACTGCTTCGCCTGCCATGGCAACGACGGCAAGGGCAACGGCGTGTTGAGCAAACTGTTGCCGATCAACCCGACCGATCACACCGATGCCGGCGTCATGGACGCGATGGACAATCGCATGCTGAAGAAGATCATTCTTCACGGCGAAGGCAGGGATTCCTACATGCCCGCATGGGACGGCATCCTCACCGAGGCAGAAGTCGACGCGCTGGTGAGCTACATCCGCCTGCTGTCGCACGCGAAGTAATCGGAACCTCAGGAAGTTTTCACGGTAGTCGTGGTTTTGGCCCCGCCGGCAACGGCGGGGCTTTTTTTGTGCGCCCGGCACGGGCGCACGCTTGGGTCGATGTAGGATCGAAGTCGGCAGTTTCGCCTTTGTCCGGATGACGCGACCTGACGGAGCTTCGAAGCATCCGCCATTCCCGCGCAGGCGGGAATCCAGTGCATTGTTCCAACAGATCCCCGCTTTTGCGGGAGCGACAAGACACGAATTTCCCGTGATGCCTGATGTATGTGCCATTCGGGCTTGACCCGGCGCGGTCCTTCGTGTCTACTACTCAAGCGATCAATTGACTATGGTTTTTATGTGGATTGTTCCGCGGTGCCGAGTTTTCCCACCCGATCCTGATTCTGGAGCAGACGATGACAAGACCCGTGTTGAAGACCGCCTTACTGGCGATTGCCTTGCTGCTGACTGCCAACGCCAAGGCGGCCGGCGATGCCGCCGTGCTCGATGCCATCGAGGGTTACATGGAATTTTCCGAATACAGCAGCAGCCTGATCTGGCCGGAGCAGATCCCGCGCGAGGACTGGGGCCGGGTATTCGTCGTCGATGCGCGTGACGAAGCTCAGTTCGCGCAGGGCCATATTCCCGGCGCGGTCAACATCGAGTGGCGTCAGGCCGTGGCGCGGCGCGGCGAGCTGCCGACCGACCGCATGGTGGTCATGTATTGCAATTCCGGGTCGCTGTCGGCGCAGGCGGTGTTTGCGCTGCGTCTGCTCGGGCACGAGAACGTGAAGGTGTTGCAGGACGGCTTCGAGGGCTGGAAGGCCAAGGGCGGATTCGATGCCCACGAGCGCATGAGCGCGCCGTCGCATTAATGATCCGGCGACCAAATGTTTGAACGAACGCGCGGGCCAAGAGCGGAAACCGTGGCATCCGATCCGCACCGTTGCCGCCGGATCAATAACAAACAAGCGTATTTGGGTTTATTGAGGCGGCAATGCCGCTCCGACATTGACTTCGCCAGTCAAATCTTGAGTCATTCGCGTGAAGATATTTTGTCGCCGCCTCAATAAACGTGCGCAGGTGCCGTAGATCGGCTTGAAACGGGCCCGACGGCCCACGACCCGACAACCCGTCGGAGGAGGTCTCCATGGACATGCTCGCGATCGGCGCCGGTCTCGTCACCGGCCTGGTGCTCGGATTGTTCGGCAGCGGTGGATCGATCGTCGCGCTGCCGGCGTTGATCTATCTGCTCGGGGTCGAGCCCAAGGCGGCCATCGCGATGAGCCTCGGCGTGGTGGCGGTAACCGCCACACTGTCGGCGGCGGATCACTGGCGGCGCGGCAACGTCGATGGACGGGTGGCGCTGGTGTTCGGGCTGTTCGGCGTCGTCGGTACCTACGCGGGCGCGCGTCTCGGCGTCGTCACGCCGGTGATGGTGCAGCTCACGCTGTTCGCGCTGGTCATGTACGCAGCGGCCTGGCGCATGCTGCGGCCCGCCATGCCGAAGCCGGTGGCGGCGACGGGCGACGGCGGCGTGCTGCCGAACGGTGACGGTACCGCCGTGTTAGGCCGATGCCGCGATTTCTTTTCGCCCTGCATGGGCCACATCGCGCTGCATGGCATCGGCGTCGGCGCGCTCACGGGCCTGGTCGGCGTGGGCGGCGGATTCCTGATCGTGCCGGCACTGGTGTTGCTGTCGGGCCTGCCGATGAAACTCGCGGTCGGCACCTCGCTCGCCATCGTGGCCGCGAAGTCCTATGCAGGATTCGCCGGCTACGTCGGTGACGTGGCGATCGACTGGGGCGTGATGGCCGCGTTCACGGTCGTGACCATCATCGGCTGCCTTGCTGGCACGCGTCTCGCGGCGCGGCTGTCGCAGGACATGCTCAAGAAGGGCTTCGCCTGGTTCCTCGTGCTGGTCGCAAGTTACATCCTGATCAGCAGCGTGGTTACGAGCGGATGATGATGCGCCCTTGCGGAAACGGTAAGTCGATTCGAACGGATGGACATCCTGCATAGGAGGATCTGCCATGAAAGTACTCATCGTCCTGAACGAAGGGCCGTACGGCTCCGAACGTTCCTACAATGGTTTGCGGATCGCCGGCGCACTCGCGAAACAGGAGGGCGTCGAGCTGCGTCTGTTCCTCATCGGCGACGCCGCGAACTGCGCCAAGGCCGGGCAGAAAGTGCCGCAGGGCTATTACAACGTGGAACACATGCTGTCCATCGTCACGCGCCGCGATGCGGCCGTGGGCGTCTGCGGCACCTGCATGGATGCGCGCGGCTTCGCGGATGCCGATCTGACGCCGGGCACGCACCGCAGCACGATGGACGAACTGACGGCGTGGACGCTGGACGCCGACAAGGTGCTGGTGTTCTGATCGTTCGCGGCCGCCATTCGACGGCCGTCGATTACAGGCCGAGATCGCTCAGGCCCGGATGGTCGTCCGGGCGGCGGCCGAGCGGCCAGTGGAACTTGCGATCGGATTCCTGGATCGGCAGGTCGTTGATGCTCGCGTAGCGGCGCTGCATGAACCCCTGCTCGTTGAACTCCCAGTTCTCGTTGCCGTAGGAGCGATACCAGTGACCGGAGTCGTCGTGCCATTCGTAGGCGAAGCGCACGGCGATGCGATTGTCGGTGAAGGCCCACAGTTCCTTGATGAGACGGTAGTCGAGCTCGCGCGCCCATTTGCGTTCGAGAAACTGTCGCACCTGTTCGCGTCCGACCGGGAACTCGGCGCGGTTGCGCCAGCGTGTATCTTCGGTATAGACGAGTACGACGCGCGACGGGTCGCGCGTGTTCCAGGCGTCTTCGGCCATGCGGATCTTCTGGATGGCGGTGTCGCGGGTGAAGGGCGGCAGTGGCGGCTTGGTTTCCATGGTGAGTCCTCGCTTGAGGTAGACAAGGCTGTCTACATGAGGCGAGTCTAGCGCGGGTAGACAGGTCTGTCTACAATGGGGCCATGACTGATCCAAAAGACGGCGAACACCAGGACACCCAGCCCGGCGCGCGCGAGCGCATCCTGCTGACCGCTCATGATCTGTTCTATCGGGACGGCGTGCGCGCAACCGGCATCGACCGCATCATCGCCGAGTCGGGCGTCACGAAGGTGACGTTCTACCGTCACTTTCCGAGCAAGAACGACCTGATCCGCGCGTTCCTGGATTATCGGCACGGGCGCTGGATGGCCTGGTTCGTCGATGCCTTGGTACGGCACGGCGGCAACGCGAATGCCGTCGTCCCGGCGGTGGGGGAGTGGCTGGGTGATCCGGAATATCGCGGCTGCGCCTTCATCAACACGGTCACGGAGCTGGCGGGCACGTTGCCGGATGTGGTCGAGATCGCGCATGCCCACAAGCAGGACATGATCGCGGCGATCGCCGCCGTCCTGCC
>JAQVJI010000166.1 GCA_028695255.1 Chromatiales bacterium
GCCTTCATACGTGGTCGCAGCTTCGCGCACGGCGTTCATCCGCCGGAGCTGAAGGATGCGACGCGCGACCAGCCGATCCGGCGCCTGCCGTTTGCGCCGCGCTGTGTCGTGCCGCTGTCGCAGCACTTCGGCAAGCCGGCCGTGCCGCTGGTCGCCAAGGGCCAGGAGGTGGTGCGCGGCGAGCCGATCGCACGTGCCGACGGCTACATGTCGGTGCCGATGCACGCGCCGGTCACCGGCGTGGTCGAGGGCATCGAACTCATGGCCTCGGCGCGCGGCCCGAAGGTGCAGTCGATCCTGATCCGCGCTTATGCATCGGCCTCGCAGCAGGTGCTGTACGAACGTCCCTGCGACGTCGGCGCGATGACGAAGGAGGAACTCGCGCAGGCGATTCAGGACGTCGGTCTGGTCGGCCTGGGCGGCGCCGCCTTCCCCACCCACGTCAAGCTCGCCGTGCCGGCGGGACAGCAGGTCGACACGCTGGTGGTCAACGGCTGCGAATGCGAGCCGTACCTGACCACCGATCATCGCGTGATGATCGAGCATACCGACGCGCTGCTCGCCGGCATCCGTATCGCGCTGCGCGCCACCGGTGCCGCGCGCGCAGTGATCGGCGTCGAGGACAACAAGCCGGAGGCGATCGAGGCGATCCGCGCGAAACTCGGCCCGGGCGACAGCGAGGTCGAGGTCGTGCCGGTGCGGACCAAGTATCCGCAGGGCTCCGAGAAACTGCTCATCAAGGTGCTGCTCGGACGCGAGGTGCCGTCCGGACATTTTCCGTACAACGTCGGCGTGGTGGTCAACAACGTCGGTACGCTCGCAAGCCTCGGCGCGCTGCTGCCGCAGGGCCGCGGCCTGATCGAGCGCGTCGTCACCGTGGCCGGCCCCGGCGTGCGGAAACCCGGCAATTATCTGGTGCCGATCGGCACGCCACTGCGCTATCTGCTCGAACACGTCGGTTACACCGGCGACGCCAGCCGCGTGATCCTGGGCGGACCGATGATGGGCAACGCGGTCGCCTCGCTCGACGTGCCGATCACCAAGGGCGCGTCGGGCGTGCTGGTGATGCCGGAGGAAACGGGCGACGACGGCGAGGGCCAGCGCATCCAGCCCTGTATCCGCTGCGGGCGCTGCCTGTCGGCCTGTCCGGTCAATCTCAATCCGAGCGAACTCGGCCGGCTCGCGGCCAAACGCGAATACGCCGCCATGCAGGAACGCTTTCATCTCAACGATTGCTTTGAATGCGGCTGCTGTTCCTACGTCTGCCCGTCCAACATCCCGCTCGTGCAATACTTCCGCATTGCCAAGTCGGTGAACCGCGAGAGAGCCGCGTAGTGGCACTGAAGATCGAACTCAAGACCTCGCCGCATCTGAAGGACACGGACGGCGTGGCGCAGATCATGCGCAACGTCGTGTGGGCGCTGTTGCCGGTGTGCGCATTCGCGGTGTGGCAGTTCGGCGTCAGCGCGCTGGCCCTGATCGTCACCGTCACGCTCGCCTGCGTTGCCACCGAACACCTGTTCAACCGCCTGTCGCACCGGCACGGCACGCTGTCCGACTGGAGCGCGACCATCACCGGCCTGCTGCTCGCGCTCACGCTGCCGCCGGGCTTCCCGCTGTGGATGGCGGCGGTGGCAGGTTTCGTCGCCATCGCGCTCGGCAAGGCGATGTTCGGCGGACTCGGCTTCAACGTGTTCAATCCCGCGCTGGTCGGCCGCGCCTTCGTGCAGGCGGCGTTTCCGGCCGCGATCTCGGGCTACACCCAGCCGGGCCTGCCGGGCCGTTTCCTCGAATTCATTCCGACCACGCTCACGCTGCCGTTCACGAAACCACTCGCGCTCGACGGGTTCTCGAGCGCAACACCGATGGGCGAGTGGAAGTTCAACGGCATGATCACCTCCGCCGGCGACCTGTTCACCGGCATGGTCGCGGGTTCGGCCGGCGAGACGTCGGCGCTGCTGATCCTGGCCTGCGGCCTGTATCTCGCCCTGCGACGTTTCATGGACTGGCGCATTCCGGCCGCGGTACTCGGCGGTGCCGCACTCACGGCAGGCCTGTTCTGGTTCGTCGATCCGGGCCACTACCCGACGCCGATGTTCGTGCTGTTCTCGGGCGGCCTGATGCTCGGCGCGGTCTTCATGGCGAGCGACATGGTGGCCTCGCCCGTCACGCCCTGGGGCGTGTGGATCTACGGCCTGCTGATCGGTTTCCTCACCGTCGTCATCCGCTATTTCGGCGGCCTGTCGGAAGGCGTGATGTACGCCATCCTGCTCGGCAACGCCTGCGGGCCGCTGATCGAAAACCTCACCCAACCGCGCATCTACGGCGCGCGCAAGGTAAGGCAAAACGCCGGGAACAGGACATGAACGAATCGGTCATCCAGCCCGAGGTGCGCGCGACGCCGAGTCATCGCCTGATCGGCACGCTCGGCCTGATCGCATTGCTGTCCGGCCTGCTGGTGGTGTCGGTGTTCGAGTTCACGCGGCCGTACATCGAGAAAAACCATCGCGTCGCACTCGAACGCGCGGTGTTCGAGGTGATACCGGGTGCGGTCGCGCGGCGCGAGTTCGTGCTCACCGAACGCGGCGTGGAACCCGCCGCGCCCGGCATCGCAGGCATCGTCTTCCACGCCGGCTACGATGCCGCAGGCGGGCTGCGCGGCGTCGCAGCGGTCGCCGCCGGCCGCGGTTACGCCGACGTGATCCGCGTGCTCTACGGCTACGATCCGGACTGCGCCTGCATCGTCGGCATGAAGGTGCTGGAATCGAAGGAAACGCCCGGACTCGGCGACAAGATCATCACCGACGCGCGCTTCCGCGCCAATTTCGAACGCCTCGATGCGCGCCTGAACGCGGCCGGCGATGGACTCGCGAATGCGATCGTCACGGTGCGGCAGGGCAACAGGCACGAGGCCTGGGAAATCGACGGCATCAGCGGCGCGACCATCTCCTCGGTCGCCATCGGCCGCATGCTCAACGCGGGCGCGCACGACCTTCTGCCGCGCCTGCGGCCGCATCTCGACGCGATCCGGAACGTGGAATGAAGGGAAAAAACATGGCCACAGAGGTCACAGAGAAAGAAATACACAAACAATGGTTCTCGCTGAGAACGCTGGGACGTGGAGAAATGATGGAACGGCCAATGGCATTGGTTTTTCCCAGCGTCCCGGCGATCTCAGCGAGAGAGATTCTTTCCTCTCTGTTCTCTGTGGCAAACAATCCGTTTTACCGACTACCGACATGAACGCGAAGACCCCAGACAAATCCATCACCGCCGATACCTTCCTGCGCGGACTGTGGCGCGAGAATCCGGTGTTCGTGATGCTGCTCGGCATGTGCCCGGTGCTGGCCGTCACCAACTCGGTCGCAAACGCATTGGCGATGGGGCTCGCGACGACCTTCGTGCTGCTGTGTTCGAGCACGCTGGTGTCGCTGCTGCGCCGACACATCCCAAAGGAGGTGCGCATCGCCTCCTACATCGTCATCATCGCGAGCTTCGTGACGGTGGTGGACTACATCATCCAGGCGGTGAGCCTGGAGATCTACAACGCGCTCGGCGCCTTCATCCAGCTCATCGTGGTCAACTGCATCATCCTCGGCCGCGCCGAGTCCTATGCCTCGCGCCATCGCGTGAGCAAGACCCTGGTCAACTCGCTCGGCATGGGCGCGGGCTTCACCATCGCGCTGTTGTGCCTGGGTTCGGTGCGCGAACTGCTCGGCGCCGGCACGCTGCTCGGCCAGCCGGTGTTCGGCGCCGCCTTCGAACCCTGGGTCATCATGCTGCTGCCGCCCGGCGGCTTCTTCGTCCTCGGCGCCTGGCTGCTGCTGTTCGCCTGGATCAAGGAGCGGCAGGACCGGCGGCAACGCGAGGCCGCAAACCTGGAGGCGCGCGCCCATGCAGGCTGAATCGCTCGGCTTCATCTTTCTCAATGCCGCCATCATCAACAACTTCGTGCTGGCGCTGTTCCTCGGCATCTGCCCTTTTCTCGGCGTCTCGGGCAAATTGAAGACCGCGACCTCGATGGGCATCGCCACCGCGCTCGTGATGTTCATCAGTTCGCTGTGCGCCTATGCGATCAATCTGATCCTGCTGCACTTCGATCTCGAATTCCTGCGTCTGATCGCCTACATCGCGGTCATCGCCTCGGCCGTGCAACTGGTCGAGATGAGCATGAAGAAATTCAGCCCGACGCTGTTCCGCGCGCTCGGCATCTTCCTGCCGCTGATCACCACCAACTGCGCGATTCTCGGCCTGGCACTGTTCCAGACCTTCCGCGACTACGACTTCCTGCAATCGGTGGCCTACAGCACCGGCGCGGGCGCGGGCTTCCTGCTCGCCATCGTGCTGATGGCGGGCCTGCGCGAAAAACTCGAACTGTCCGACGTGCCCTCGATCAGCCGCGGCGCCGCCATGAGCCTGATGCTCGCCGGCATCCTGTCGCTGTCGTTCATGGGCTTCGCGGGCCTGGGCGGACACTGACGTGAAGCGCTCCCGCGCGACGTGAAACCTGACGCCGACATGACTTCGTATCTCACCGCCATCGCCATCATCTTCCTGCTGTTTCTCGGCTGGGTCGTGGTGCAGCACCTGGCGCGCACCTTCGCGCGCCGCCACCCGGAATTCGGACCGGCGCGAGAAGAAGGCGGCGGCTGCGGCAAGAGCTGTTCGTGCAGCCGCGCCGGGCAGTGCGAGCGGAAGTCCGGACGGGACGCGCGGTGACGGCTTTCACTGGCGGCGGAAGTCATTACAATGGAACCGGTATCCCTGAATGCGGCCACACACCACACGCGACGGTCCATGTAACCGAGCAAGCACCGTAGCGATCCATCGACGATCGCGCGGCCATTCACTTCTGGCTATGAACGACACCACCAAAGGGCAAGCGCATGGATAACTATGTAGTCTGGTTCGACAAACTCGGCATGGGCGACGTGCCGCGCGTGGGCGGCAAGAACGCCTCGCTCGGCGAAATGATCTGCGGACTGTCGCAGAAGGGCGTGAGCGTGCCGGGTGGCTTTGCCACCACCGCCGACGCCTATCGCGAGTTCCTGCGCCACGAGGGTCTGAACGACCGCATCAACGCCCTGCTCGCCAAGCTCGACGTGGACGACATCGGCGCCTTGCGCGAGGCCGGCAGCACCATCCGCCGCTGGGTGGTGGAAACGCCGTTCCCGGAACCGCTGCTGGATGCCATCACCGTCGCCTACGAAAAGATGGTCGCCGATGCGGGCGGCGAGATCTCCGTCGCCGTGCGCTCCTCCGCCACCGCCGAGGACCTGCCCGACGCCTCGTTCGCCGGCCAGCAGGAGACCTTCCTCAACGTGCTGGGCCTGGACAACGTGCTCAAGGCCATCCACGAGGTCTTCGCCTCGCTGTACAACGACCGCGCCATTTCCTATCGCGTGCATCAGGGCTTCGAGCACGAACACGTCGCGCTGTCGGCCGGCATCCAGCGCATGGCGCGTTCCGACGTCGGCGCCTCGGGCGTGATGTTCACGCTCGACACCGAATCGGGCTTCCGCGACGTGGTGTTCATCACCGCCGCCTGGGGTCTCGGCGAAACGGTCGTGCAGGGCGCGGTCAATCCCGACGAATTCCACGTCTACAAACCGGGACTCGCGGCGGGCCGGCCGGCGATCCTGCGCCGGCATCTCGGCGCCAAGGCGATCAAGATGATCTACGGCGGCAACGGCAAGGCGACCGAGACCGTGCAGGTGCCGGAGGCCGACCGCATGCGCTTCTGCATCAGCGACGAACACGTCGAGGAACTGGCGCGTCAGGCGGTCATCATCGAGCAGCACTACGGCCGCCCGATGGACATCGAATGGGCACTCGACGGCAACGACAACAAGCTCTACATCGTGCAGGCGCGTCCCGAGACGGTGGAAAGCCGGCAGGACGGCCAGGTGATCGAGCGCTATCACATGCGCGGCCGCAGCGAGGTGCTCGCCACCGGCCGTTCCATCGGCCAGAAGATCGGCGCCGGCGCCGCGCGCGTGATGCAGACCATCGACGAAATGCACAAGGTACAACCCGGCGACGTGCTGGTCACCGACATGACCGACCCGGACTGGGAGCCGATCATGAAGCGCGCCGCCGCCATCGTCACCAACCGCGGCGGACGCACCTGCCATGCGGCGATCATCGCGCGCGAGCTCGGCATCCCGGCGGTGGTCGGCTGCGGCGACGCGACCGAGCGCGTGAAGGACGGCGAGCCCGTCACCGTGTCCTGCGCCGAGGGCGACACCGGCCACATCTATCGCGGCATCCTCGAATTCGACG
>JAQVJI010000167.1 GCA_028695255.1 Chromatiales bacterium
CATCCTCTCCCTCGGCGGAACGGCGTCCTCATCATGTCCGATACTGCCCGCTTCGACCCCACGGTCATAGCGTCTCTGCGCGACCGGCTCGACCAGCACCCGGTCTATGCCCTGCGCCATCTAGTCGATCTGCGTCGCTTCATGGAGCACCACATCTATTCGGTGTGGGATTTCATGTCGCTGATCAAATTCCTCCAGAACCACATCGCACCGGCCCGGCAGCCCTGGGCGCCCTGGGGCGACGGTTCAGTCCGGCGTTTCATCAACGAACTGGTGCTGGAGGAGGAGTCCGACGCCGCACCGCCCGGGCCGAATGGTGAAGAGCGCTTCCTGAGCCACTTCGAGTTGTATTGCGGCGCGATGAAGGAGATCGGCGCGAACCACGAGCAGCCGCTCCGGTTCGTCGAGATCGCCGCCACGCAGGGTATCGAGGCCGCCCTCGCGGCCGGGATCGCCCCGGCGTCGGCAGCGGAGTTCATGCGCAGCACCTTCGGCTTCATCGCCAGCGGCAAACCGCACGTGGTCGCCGCGGCGCTCGCGTTGGGCCGGGAGCACGTCATCCCCGGCATGTTCCGCACCTTCCTCAAGCACATGGGCATCGACGATGTCCAGGCACCCCTGTTTCATTTCTATCTGAAGCGGCACATCCATCTGGACGAGGACTTTCATGGACCGCTGTCGTTGCGCATGCTGGAAATGCTGTGTGCGGGCGATTCCCTGCGCGTACAGGAGGCGGAGATCACCGCCCGTCAGGCCATCGAGGCCAGATTGCGTTTCTGGGATGGCGTACACCTGAGTCTGCGGGGCGAGGCGGCGTGAGTCTGCGGGTGCGCAGTCGCTGGAAGAATGCCGGCGAGCGTAGCCTGGAGGACATCGGCACGGTGTGCGCCACCAACGCCTGGCGTATCGCCGGCAACGGCGTGCTGAACCTCGAAAACGAGGGCTTCGAAACCACCACTCAACGCCAGCGCCTGGATCTCATCGAGGAGTTCCTGGCCTTCCTGCTGCACGTGGCCGATCACGCCGTCTACGAGCGTATGAGTCAGGATGAGCGGGCGCGCCTCATCACCGCGATGGCCATGCGCATGGCCGACCTGGTAGCGGACAACCGCGCCGATTTCGAAGGGCCGGGCAATCAGCGCGCCGCCTTCATCGACCGGCTGAACCAGCGCGGCGACCGTTATGCCGAATATCGCTGGGAGAGCGAGCGCACACCGGGGTTCGCGCTGATGCAGGCCTTCGCCGAATGGATGAGCGAACAGCTCGGCCCCACCAACCGCAAGTGGGCGGTGGATCAGATCATGGCGATCGAGGGTCCGGAGGCGGTGGAGCACTTCCTGAAGGCGATGGACAGCCTGCTCGATCCGGAAACCGCATCGACCGGCCGTCGACCGCAGCGCTACATGTCGGAAGATTGATCCGAGTGGAGTACACGCCATGAAAAAAGGGGCCGAACGGCCCCTTTTTCATGGCGTGCTCCCCGTGGGGGCAGGCTTACTGCTTGACCCAGGTCTTGTAGCCGTCGGTCTTGCCGGCCAGGCCGTCGTTGTAACCGGCCTCGTAGGCGTCGGTCACGCGCTGCTCTTCGAGCTTGGTGCCGTGCAGGTAGCCGGTCTGCCAGCCCATGACGTAGGCCGGATCGACGCCGGAGTTGTCCATGCTGACGGAGGTTTCGTGGTAGAGCTTCTTGTCCATGCTGATCTCCTCTGGAGTGGTCAGTGGTGACTTGAGGGTTGAGGGTTGGCCCGAGCGGACGATCCGTTCAGGCCGAAAAACGAGTCGCGGCCGAACCGTCGTCGAGTACGGCCCGCACCCGCGCGGCGGCCTCGTTCAGGTTCGGGCTGCGCCCGAGATGCGTCAGACACAGTGCGCCGGCGTAGACCAGGCTTTCGCGTGTCAGGCCGGCCTCGCCACGCAGGGCGGCCAAGCCGGCTGCGGCCGCAGCCTCGGCGAGCGCGTGCGCATCCACACCGGGATGCTCGTCGTCGGCACGTGCAGTCGGTGTCACGGAGGCGGGCAGCGGCACGGCCCGGTTCGTGGCCTGGATGCCGATGCCGGCCGGGTCCATGGTCATTTCCTGTTCGGCACCGCCGTCGTGGTAATAAAACGCCGTACCGGCCTGTTGCAGCGACGGTACCACACCACCTTCGACGCCACGCACGATGAGCGCGGAATCGAAACCGGAATGGCGCGCGAGGGCGGAATAGATCGGCGGATAGGCCTTGTGCACGTAGCCGGCCAGCAGATGCGTGCGGCCACGGGCGCGGATCGGTCCGATGAGATTCTCCACCGTCGTCAGGCAGGTGCGTTTGATGATCTGGCCGCGCAGGGCGGTGAGTGCATGCAGACCGCGTCCCCAGGTCTGCATGTCGACATAGGCCCAGCCGATCGCCGGATTCGCGATGCGGGCGGCGGCCGCGGCCGGCGTCAGATCGACGTCGATGCCGGCCGCGCGCAGGACCATGCGATGCGTGGTGCCGAACTTGGGACTCATGGTCTCGACGCCGTGGGATACGGCGGGCAGGCCGCAGGCGGCGAGTACCGCCGGCAGGAAGGGCGTGGCGGGCAGACAACGGTTGTAGCCGTCGTAGGGGTCGGCCACGTCGATCAGGTCGTCCACGTCGGCAACGGCGATGTCGGCGTTGTCGCGGATCGCATCGAGTATCCCGCGGTATTCGTCCAGCGTTTCGCGCTTCATGCGCAGCGCAATCAGGATCACGGCCGACTGCACTGGGTCCACCTGGCCGTTCAAGATCAGGCGCATGACGGCATGGGCCTCCTCCTGACCGAGGCTCTTGCTCATCTCAGGGCCGGTGGCGACCTTCTGGATGCAGGGGCGGATGATGGCGTCGATATCCATCGTATTGATGTCGGATTGCGGCATGCCGATGCTTGGAGTCCCGGCGTGGTAAGTCCGGGCAGGGTCTGTGAAAGTGGCGGAATTATAGGGGCCTGCGACAGGTGGGCGTATATCCCTATTGAGGGGGTTCCGGCTGACGGAGGTTTTCTTGCAGGATGTGCTCCCTATCTGGCTGCCAACGGCCGCATTTCGTCGGCAATTTCCCGGGGCCAAGCGCATGACCATGAACTACGACGACGAGATGAGCTTTGCCAGCGGCCTGTCGGCGTTCGAGGCCAAGCACTTCTCGCGTGCCATGCAATTGCTTTCGCCGCTGGCCGAGGCCGGCGAGGCCGAGGCGCAGTATCGCGTGGCGATCATGCTGCAGAACGGGCTCGGCTGCGTGCGCAACGAGGCACTCGCCCTGGACTGGATGCGCCGCGCCGCCGAGCAGGGTCATGCACCGGCGCAGCACGGCGTCGGCTTCATGTACCTGGAAGGCGAGGGCGTGGACAAGGACCCCGCGACCGCAGCGCACTGGTTCCGGCTCGCCGCCGAACAGGGACTGGCCGGGTCGCAGACCACGCTGGCGATGATGTATGAGCAGGGCAACGGTGTCGAGAAGGATCCCGAGGAGGCCCGCAAATGGTATGCGCGGGCGGGCTTCGAGACCTGATGCCGGGCTGCGCCACGTGCCATCGTCCACAACGAATCCAGCAGCAGAACCGTCCGGAGCCCGCATGTCCAAGATCGTGATGTACAGCACTGCCATGTGTCCCTACTGCGACCGCGCCGAGCGTCTGCTGGTACGCAAGGGTGCCGCGCACGCGCTGGAGAAGGTGCGCGTCGATACCTCGCCGGAGCGGCTGGCCGAGATGATGCGCATCACCGGCCGTCGCACGGTGCCGCAGATCTTCATTGGCGATCGTCATGTCGGCGGTTTCGACGATCTGGTCGACCTGGACATGGACGGCGAGCTGGACACGCTGCTGGCCGGCCTGACGGCCGATTGATTCCCCCCTCGGTCCCGAACAGTACTGCCCATGGATTTCCTGCCCATATTCATGCAACTCACCGACCGCCCTTGCCTGGTGGTCGGTGGTGGCAAGGTGGCCGCACGCAAGGTATCGCTGCTGCGCAAGGCCGGCGGTGCCGTGCGCGTGGTGGCGCCGGCCCTGTGCGAGGAGCTCGACGAGTTGGCGCGCGAAACTGCAATCGACCACGTTGCGCGGCGGTTCGAGGACACGGACATCGACGGCCAGATGCTGGTCATCGCCGCTACCGACGACGAGCAGGTGAACCGGCGGGTGTCGGAACTGGCGGGTGCGCGCGGTATCCCGGTCAACGTCGTCGACAGCCCGGAGCTGTGCGGTTTCATCATGCCGTCGATCATCGACCGCTCGCCGATCCAGATCGCCGTCTCCACGGGCGGCGCTTCGCCGGTATTGGCGCGCTTGCTGCGTGCCCGCATCGAGAGTTTCATACCCGCCGCCTACGGGCGGCTGGCGGCGCTGGTCGAGTCCTTCCGCGGCCGCGTGCGGGAGCACCTGCCGGACGGCGAGCAACGCCGCCGTTTCTGGGAACGCATGCTGGACGGACCGGTGACCGAGCTGTTCCTGTCCGGCCGCGAGGGTACGGCGCGCGAGGTGCTGGAGAAGGCATTGGTGCAGGGCGGCGACGCACGCGACGTCGGCGGCGAGGTGTTTCTGGTCGGTGCCGGTCCGGGCGATCCGGATCTGCTGACCTTCCGCGCGCTGCGCCTGATGCAGCTCGCCGACGTGGTGGTCTACGACAATCTGGTCTCGCCCGCAATCCTGGAATTGGTGCGGCGCGATGCCGAGATGATCTACGCCGGCAAGAAGCGCAACCAGCACACGCTGCCGCAGGAGAAGATCAACGAACTGCTGGTGCGACTGGCGAAGGAAGGCAAACGCGTGTTGCGGCTGAAGGGCGGCGATCCGTTCATCTTCGGGCGCGGTGGCGAGGAGATCGACAGCCTGATGCAGGAGGGTATCCCGTTCCAGGTCGTGCCCGGCATCACCGCGGCGGCCGGTTGCGCGGCGTTCTCCGGCATCCCGCTCACGCATCGCGACTATTCGCAGTCACTGGTGTTCGCCACCGGCCATCTCAAGGACGGCAGCGTCGATCTCAACTGGAACATGCTCGCGCAGCCGCGCCAGACCGTGGTGTTCTACATGGGTTTGCAGGGACTGCCGGTGATCTGCCGGGAGATGATGGCGCACGGCCGTTCCGCGGACACGCCGGCGGCACTGGTGGAGCAGGGCACGACGCAGAACCAGCGCGTGTTCGTGGGCACGCTCGGCAGCCTGCACGAACTGGTGGAGCGCCACCAGGTACAGCCGCCGACGCTGGTCATCGTCGGCGAGGTGGTGGCACTGCACGAGCGCCTGAAGTGGTTCGAGCCGAGCACGCGGCACATGGCATCCAGCCTGTTTGCCGATCGTTCGGTGTAGCTCGGGAGGTGACGATGGACATGAACGGTCAGATCGGCGGTTGCGCCAGTGCCGAGCCGTTTGCGCTCCAGGTGCTCGGCGACAGCATGGTGCCGGAATTCGAGCATGGCTCGATCATCATCATCGATCCGACGGGTCTGGTCGAAAGCGGCTGCTTCGTCCTCGCGATGCACGATTCGGAATACATCTTTCGTCAGCTCATCATCCAGGACGGGCGCCATTACCTCGTGGCCCTGAACGATGCCTATCCGCGGATCGAGATCGAGGGCGTCGGCGCCGTCGCGGGGGTGGTGGTGCAACGCGCGGGCACCCGCCGCTCACAGCACAAGCACTACCGCTGATCCCGTACCGTCTCATCGATCCTGCGGGGCGATGACGTCGGATTCTCCCGCACCGCCTTGGCGTCGATCCCTCGGGACGTTACCCTTGGGCCCGGTGGTGCAACAAGGATCCGGCCGTGAATCTCGGAAACGTCAAGAAAATCGACTATCTGATGTCGTCCGTGCGCGACTTTCCGGTCAGATCGGAGGGTGCGCGCTTTCGTTACGTGCTGTGTTCCTCGCCGCGCTGCGGTTCCAATCTCGTCGGACAGATACTGCATGACTCGGGTCTGGCGGGCGATCCGCTGGAGTATCTGAATACGCGCTACGTGGCCGGATACGCTCGCGCCGGCAACCGCATGGGAAATCGTGTCGATCTGGCCGGCTATCTGTCCGACCTGGAACGCCGCAGGACTTCGCCGAACGGTATCTTCGGCGTCAAGGTGCACTACGAGCATCTGGCGAACGTTTGGCCGAACGGCGGTCGTGAGGCAGCGGATTTTTTTCGGAGTTATTGTCAAATCTGGTGTATGGACTTGATTCGTCATGGCCGATCAAGCGGCGAGCCGCTGCTGTTCCTGCTCTTCTTCCTTGACCGGTTCACCGTCCTTGAAGGCGACACCGTCCATCAG